>CAJFJM010000004.1 GCA_904384245.1 uncultured Clostridia bacterium | reverse complement strand
TTTAATTATTTTTTATTTAATTATTTTTTTATTTAATTATTTTTTTATTTAATTATTTTTTATTTAATTATTTTTTATTTAATTATTTTTTATTTAATTTTTTTTATTAGTAATTTTTAAATTAAATAAAAAAATAATTCATATATATGTACTCTAATTGAACATCCATTAACATTAAAAAATTAAAACCACAAAAATCAAAGCAAAATATTTATTTTTCTGCAAATTTATGCTATGATAATATTAAATAACATTGAAAGGTAAAAAAATGGAAAAAAATTATTATGAAATTTTAGAAGTTAACCAAAACGCTTCTCCAGAAATAATTGAAAAAGCCTATAAAACTTTAGTAAAAAAATATCACCCTGATTTACAAAAAGATGAACAAAAAAATTTGTATGAACAAAAATTAAAAACAATAAATGAGGCTTATGAAATATTATCTGATAAAGAAAAAAGAAAAAATTATGATATTCATCTTCAAGAAATAAAAAATAAAGAATTAGAAGAATTATATAATGAAAATGAACATTTAAAAACTGAGTTAGATAATTTAAAAAATACTAAAAATAATTCAATATATAATAATTTAGAAAATCAAAATATCTCTCAAAATGCCACTAATATAGATTTTCAAAATACATTGCATAATAATTATAAAAATACTGTAAACAATAATAATCAAATATATTATGATAATAATTCTTTCCAATATCAGCCTCAAATTGATAAAAAAACTTATTACAAATATATTATTAAAAGTAAAATAAGAAGTTTTATTACCAGCTTAATTGCAATTATTGTTATTATTTTAATTTTTTATATATTATGGCATATCCCTGCAATAAAATCTTATTGTATAAATTTATATAACGAAAATTTCATTATAAATACATTTGTAAATTTTATTATTAAATTATTTACTTTTAGTTAAATAATTTAATTAGTTATTTAATAAATAATAATAAAAAAATAATTAATTAAATAAATAATTAAATAAACATTAAATAAATATTAAATAAATAATTAAATAAACATTAAATAAATATTAAATAAATAATTAAATAAATAATTAAATAAATATTAAATAAATATTAAATAAATAATTAAATAAATAATTAAATAAATAATTAAATAAATAATTAAATAAATAATTAAATAAATAATTAAATAAATAATTAAATAAATAATTAAATAATAATTAATTAAATAAATAAACTAATTAAAGTAACTAAATTAAAAAAACAATCTACAAAATAATCAATTATTTTATAGATTGTTTTTTATAATTACCTTTTATTTAACTAATTATTATTTTGTTGAAAGAGTAAATGACATTACAAAATTCATATCATCTCCTAATTTCATAATCATATCTAATGGATATTCTGTCTCATCTTCTCCTGTGATATCTTTTAATATAATACTTTGAGAATATATACCATTTCTTTCTATAATGTCTCCATATAATACTTCATAATGTCCAGGATATTTATCTCTCATATATGATTCGAATACTGTTTGGTCATTATTAAAATTATTAGCTCTAAATGTTTCATCTAAATAGTTATATGCTGTTTTATAATCCCTATTATTTAACATTTTTATCCATCTATCTATATTTAATTTGACTTTTACATCATCTGTTCCTGAATTATATTGTTCTGTAAATTCGTCTGTTATAATAGTATAAGTATCTAATAGCATTGTATATTTCATTACAGCTGTTGCTTTAAATATATAATAATTTCCATATTGATCTTTACAAACATATTCATTATAATCTGCTAAATTATTAACAGTATATTCAGAAAATACAGCATTTTCTAATTCGTCTCTATTTTTTTCTATATATTCTTTAAAATTATCTAAGTTTTGGAATCTTTTATTTCTATATTCTTCATCTAAAGAATTATATAATTCTTCCACATTATTTAATTTATTTTTATAATTATTAAAATAATCTAATACTATTGTTTGTAAATCAACATTTTTATATTTAAATCCATTTAAATTATTCTTTTCAACTGATTCTATATCTAAATTGATATTATCTCCTTCTTTTAATTCTAGCATATTGTTTTCTTCCAAATACTTTTCTGGATATATGTTATATGCTAAGTTATTGTTATCTAATACTATCATTAGTTTAACAGCTTCTCCTGTATTTACTACAGTTCCATAGATTACATATATACCAATACTAGATTTAGCTTCTGCTACATAAATATTGTCAATATTTAAATCATATCCACCATAATAATTATAATCACTTGGATTAAAAGCATCTACACATTCTTTTGCTACAATATTTTGCAAAGATTTTAAATCTGCATTCTTTTGGTCTTGAATAGCTGCTTGTAAATCTTCTTCTGTCATTGCCATATAATTTAAGTCTTCTCCTTTATAATTATTATATCTATAAATACTTTCTAAATATTTTTCAGCAATATCTTTAACAGCATAATATCTATTTGTTTGATTTTCTACTTTTAAACTTAGACTTGTTACAAATGTATCTTGACTTTCAAACTCTTGTCCTCCGCCATAATCAGTTGTATCTTTTCTACTATTATATCTCATATAGAAAATGGCTCCTATTATTAAAATTATCAATATAACTAAAATGATTATTATTTTTCTTAATTTTTTTATGCTAATAAATATCCCTCCTTTCTAGTTTGTTGGTACTCTTAATATTTTTGCTGCATTATTAACACCATGACTTCCTGAAGCTCCAGATGCTTCTTCTAATCCATTTGTTCCAGTTGCTCCTATTGAATCATCTCCACCACAGTTATATACTAAAGTATTGCCATAATCATCTGTTCCAGCATAAATTTCAACGTGTCCACTATATACTAATATATCTCCTGGTTGAACATTTTCTTTAGAAATCTCTTCCCAACCATATGGATTTGACATAAATGATGATGATGACCATTGATACATTCCCTCTGTAAATCCCTCAATTCCAGCATTTACTAATACCCATGTTACATATGAACTACAATCTATTGTACTACCATTTTCAGCTGGTACATATATACCTGCTTGTGCATATTCAAAACCTTGTTCTCTAACATATTTATGAACTTCTATAGCATTTTGAACTATATCACCATTTCCTGCTGCACTGCTTAAACTTCCATAATCTCCAAAAATATCTTCCCATACATCCAATTTCTTTTCTACTTGCCAAGCTGTATATTGTCCTTGTTCCCATACAGTTGTTTCAGTTCCATCAGCATGTTCAGGTCCACCATTTAAACATTTTTCAACAAATTCTTCATGTGTTGCATAAATTTTTGTTACTCCAGCTATCGCTGGATCCATATAATAATATCCACCTGATCCAGATCCTGAATATGCATAGCCATGTTTTCCTAAATATGAATATAAAGATTGCATACCACTAAGTGTTCCTGGTAATCCATAACCTAATGGGTCACAGCCTGCTGCCTTTCTTTCTTCATATCTTTTTGTTATTTCTTCTGCAAAACTTCCTGTTTCATATTTTTGTATATATTGTGCATAACCTCTAACACCTTCTGCCAAACTAGAAAAACTATCTCCGCTTGATTCACCATTTGGAACATTTAATCCCCAATAATTATAACTTCCTCCTGCTTCTCTAAAGTTTCCTTCTGTCTTAGCTGTTATAACTACTAATTCAGGGTTAACACCACAAGCCACTGCTGTATCATATAATTCATCTACTTTTGATAAAAAGTTATTATAAAATGCTTGATTTCCTGTTTTATCATAATATGCCTGTAAAGCTTGAGTAAATACTTCTTTAGTAAACATTGTTTCAGATAAAGATAATCCTCCACCTGATGAGCTAACTTCATTGAAATCTTGTGGAGCATATTGGTTAAAATCAAATGATGTAACTCCAAAATCTCCATTTTGATTTGTTGCTCTGTATAATAAATATTTAGTCAAGTCTAACATATTTATTGTATCATCTTGTTGTTCTAATACTCTAAATAACCACTCTGGTTTTAATCTTTCTTGGAATCTTCTATTTTTTCTACAAATTGTAATGAATTTTTGTTCATTACCTGTTATATGCATTTCTCCTGTTGAATATGAATATTTATTTTGTTCTGTATTTGTAACTACTATATTTGTTATCAATCTATGTATAGATTGATCTTCTTCAAATTCATACTCACTAGTTGCTGGTTGTCTTTCTGTAATTGTCTTATTTATTAAATCAACATGTCCTTTTATAATTGCTACTGTATCTACTCTGTTATTATTTGCAATCTCTGATGCTGATGTATCTTGTGATGATTCTGTTACATTTTTTGCTACATATACTGGTGTACTATCTGAATTTACACTTGAATAATTACATGCACATTCTCCATTGCTTGTTTCTACAAATATATCAATCCAATTATCTGGCTGTCTTCTACTAGTATCTCCTGTATCTTGAACTGTATATACTTGTCCATTTATAATTACTTGACTTCCTTCTTTTAATCTTCCACCTACTGCACTTCCATCAAAATAATCTTTATGTACTGCAATAGTATTATTTACAGTAGCATCCACACCAGATGCTGTTTCTAAAGAACCTGGAGGTGAATTACATGCTGAACAATATGCTGTAATTTTAAAATCTCCAATATATTCTCCTTGTTCTCCTGTTAAATTAGAACCATTTGAAGCTACCAATGAACTTAAATCTGTTGAGCTATAGCTTACATCCTTATAGAATTTTACAAACCATGTATCTCCATATGTTAGTTCTAAATTAGTAGATACTGTTTCTATTATTGTAGATGATGAACCTGTAGTTGTTGTATTTGTTGTCCTTGTTTCTTCATTTGTTTCTCTATCTGTAGTTGTTGTTATAACTTCTTGAAGATTTGTTATATCTGTTTTTGTTACTGTAACATTATCTTGAATTGCCAGTACAAATTCACTATCTATTGCCAAATCTGCTAAGTCACTTATAAATTCTTTGTTTTCTGTATCAATATAATATGCAATTAAATATTCCATTGGCATAGTATATTTTTGAGTATATGATTTACCAGTTTGAAATGTTTTTGAAGTTAATTTTAAACCTCCGTCTCCAGAATTATATGACCAACTAGCAATCATAATTTTACCTTCATCATCCATTGTAAATTCTTTTAAAGCTTCTTGATTATTTTCTTCTACATCTTTATCAAATTTTTCTTTTGATACATATCTTAAGTCAAAAACTCTAGATCTTATACCTGCATTTACTGTTGAATTTCCTGTATTTGTTGTAGTACCTGTATTACCTGATGCATTTCCTTCTAATCCAAAATATTGTAAAATACCATTTATTACACCTTGTGCATATTTCTTTAAACCTTCATCATTTTCAGCACCAATTACAGCCATATCTGTTTGTGAATCCATAAATCCACCTTCAATATAGATTGCTGGAATTCCACATTCATCATAAGTATCCAATCCTGTTTTTGTATGTGCGTCATCTGCAAGAACTTGATTTTTTTGTAATCCTAAAGCTTCTGATACAGTATTTAAACAAATTTCTGCAAATTTATATGTTTCATTTTCTCCTTGTCCTTCTCTTATCATAGTAAGAGTTCCATTTCCTCCTCCACTATTTAAGTGGATTCCTATATATGCATCTGCTCCTGCATTTTTTGCAAGTTCAATTCTCTTACAGTTAGGTTGATCTTTTCCTGTTTGTATTACTTCTATATTTGGATAATTTTTTGATAATTCTATTACATAATCTACTATTTTTTGTACAGTTTCTCTTTCTGTCCAAGTTTCTCCTGATGGTGTAGTTCCACTAGTTCCTGTTGTATACCATAATTTTCCTGCATCTAAATCCGCTTGATTTTCTGCTAAATCCCCATATCCACCAGCTTTACTTGGATCTCCATGACCTGCATCTACTACTATTGTATATTTTGCAGTACTTGTTGTAGTTCCATTTGAAATATCACTTGAATTATCTTCTACAACTTGTCCAGAAGCATTTATAATAGTTGATATTTTAGTAACATTTGACAAATCTGTTTTCTCAAAATGTCCATAATCTTTAGCTCCTTCACTATTGCCACTCCATGTCCAACCATATTTTTCAAATATTTTTACTACTTCTGAATCTGCATCTATTTTTTGCTTTTTATCAGAATCACTCCAACCTGCCATTAAATTTCTATTTGTATATTTTTCTGCATTTGATGGAATAACATTATCTCCATCAACATAAGGATTTACTAATGGATTTAAATCTATAGCACATCCTGTACCATGACTAGAATCTTTTTTATCATTAAATGAATATGTATTATTAAAATATTTTGATGTATTTTCTAGTTTTGTAGCATAATCTATACTATCATTATTTTCATCTATTCCAGCCTCATCCATTCTACCTTTATACTCTTCTATTGGTTCCATATTTTCTAAAGGATATTGTATATTATATAATTCCTGGAAAATAAGTAATACTTCATCTGCCAACTCCTTATTTACAATTATTCTTCCTGATTTTTCTTTTCCATTTGCATCATAATAAGGAATTGTTAAATATGATAAATCATCATAACTTGTACCAGAAATACCATTCATAGATATACCATCCATCTCTTCTTTAACATTTTCTGGTATATCTTCTTTTGTTCCTAATCCATCATTACTTGCTGTTACATATGTATATTTTTCAACTGGTGTTCCAGTACTTACATTTGTCATACTACCTGGCTCTTTATCTGGCATTACTCTTCTTAAATGTATAGCACCTTGAAAATTATCTGCTGTTTCTGTAACTTCTATATCATCTTCTTCTATTTGTACACTTTCTGGATCTATAACACCATATTCAAATTTCATTGTTAAAATATTTTTTACAGCTCTATTTATAGTTTTTTCTGTTATAGTACCATTTCTATACGCATTTAAAATTTGTTGTTTTGCTTTGTCAAAATCATTAACTACTATAACATCATTTCCCGCTATTATTGCTTGCACATATCTATCTTCAATAGTAGTTATTTGTGACTTAGTATTATCATCCAAATTATCTGTCATTATTACTCCTGTAAATCCCATATCTCTTACAGAAGAAATAACATCTGATGAAAGTGTTGCTGGATTTTCATCATCTATTGCTTCTACAATAACATTAGCCATTGTAACTGTTGCCACATCTTCGTTAATACCATTTTGGAATACATTTAATCCTGTTTGTAATTCTTCTGTAGTTCTACTATCTACAGCAATTCCATCTGAATTTTCTTCAGAATATGCATAGCCCGGAAAATATTTTAAACTTGTCATTAAATTTTGCTCTTTCATTCCGTCTATTGCAGAAATAACACAATTTGAAACTATATTATAATCAGTTCCAAAACTTCTTCTTCCTATTATTGAACTTTCATCTGCAACTTCTGCAACAGGTGCTAAGTTCATATTTATTCCCGCTGATTTTAAAGTCTGAGCTATTGCCGAATAATCTTGTTTTACTCTATCATAATCTTGGCTATCTCCATATGTTTTAGCATCTTGATATCCTCCTATAAAAGTACTACCTACTCCGTCCTTCTTCTTGAGCTGCAAATATAGGAGAATAATCATTGCTTGCACTTTCTATGATACTTTTACTATTGGAAAAATCAAATCCAGTACTTAAAATATATCCTCCTGCATTTTTGCTTAATGAATTACTATCAGAAGTATTTAGGAAGATAAGTTGAGAAATTTTTTGGTCTATTGACATTTCATCAAGTAATATTTCTGCTTTTTGAGCACTTGTTCCTGTATATGTTTCTCCTGTAGCAAATGTTTTTCCTCCTAAATCCGGATACTGTGTAATTAATTCTGCTTTTATCATTTTCTTAAGCATATCTTTATCTTCTATTGTTACTACATCTGGATCAGATTGCATCTTTTCGATTAAAACATCTAGTTTATCATCAATATTATCTACAAATCCCCAATAATGTCCATCTTCATCATTGCCTTTAATTTCTATTAGCTCGTTAATATCTTGTACACTTAATATTTCTTCTATTTTATCTGCTGTATTTTTTCCGTCAATCCATTCTCTAGCCCAATCTAATATTACTAGTCCTATTGAAGTAAGAATAACAGCAATTAAAATATATGGCAATGAAACAGTTATCACGTGAACCAAAGTTTGTGTTATAAACATTTTTATTGCTGTTTTAATTTTCTGTAATGTCTTGTTACCGTTATCTCCCATTCACACCACCTAACTTACTACAAATCTACTTTAATTTGTATTGTATCTTTATATTCATCCCTATTATTTACAAAATCATCATAATTTTTTACTATATTATTAAATACAATTTCATCACTTTCTGTCGCTGTTGAATATGATCTTAAAAATCTTAAATTCAATTCTTTTGATTGTTTTGCATTAACAATTAAATCTTCTTCATTTATTTCTATAGAATTTATATCAAAATTATTTCCTTTATCATCTTTTACCATTATTCCCTCATTAGAATAATCTGAGCTTAATAATATTCTATTTTCAGAATAATTTTGAACTGTAATATTATATATTTCATAATCCATATAACTATCTATACTGTTTACAACTACTTTTATATCATCAGCTTCACCTGCTCTTTGTCTATTGCTAAAATCAGTAGTTATTACATAGCCAGATATATTTAATCTATAAACATTATCTTCTTCTACTATACTTAAATAATCTTGAATATAATCTTGTGTACTAGCAATTCCTGTTGATAACATATCATCATAAATTCTAACTAAATATATATGTGCATTATCTACTGATGACCATAATTGAAAATCATAATTTTTCTTACTATCAAATTTAGTTGAATAATAATTTGTTTCAAAACTTTGCAAAGAAGGATACAATTTTTCTTTACAATTATTTGAAAGTAATGAATATGCTCCATTTGGATTTCCTTCTACACAATAATTTAAAAATTCATCTAAAAGGGCCCCATACTCTTCCTGTCTATCTTTAGATGTTATAGAGCCCTGAACCATAGCTTGACTTTCATTTGAATAATCTTTTTCCTGACTTATTTGAGTATTACTTTGCTCGTTATTTACTTGATTTTGTCTTTTATAAAAATTGTTAAATAATTGTATTACCACTAATAAAAATGCTACTAATACTATTACTAACCATATAGTTTTTCGATTTTGATTATAATATCTTGTTAAATTATTCAATATATTACCTCTCTATCTAATTTTAAATTTTTGGATTGTTAAATCTTATACCTCCAGGTGTTGTTCCAGATGGTGGTGTTAGTTTTGATGTATTTCCTGATGGTCTTCCTCTTGATGGTTTATCTGATGAAGACGCTTTTCCTGATGGTCTTCCTCCTGATGGTTTATTACTTGATGGTGCATTTCCTGATGGTGTTCCTCCTGATGTTATAATTTGTCTAGGATTTGCTCCTGCTGTTGTAACCACTTGTTGACTTCCAGGTGTATTTGTAGCACCTCCACCATTTTGTCTTCTTTGTGCTCTTATTGTATCTGATGATTCTGCTAGAACAATACCAGATTGAGTCTGTCGCATTCCACTAGATTCTTGTATTGCTCTTTGTTGCAATTCTCTTTCTCTATCTGTCATATGCTCTGCACTATTTTGTAATCTTTGTTGCTCTCTACGTCTATTTGCTTGTTCATCTTTTTCAGCTTGTTGTGCTTGTTGTGCTTGTCTTGCTTGATCTCTTTTTCTTAATTGTGCTTCATGAACATTTGATGCACCTTTTATATTAGCAATCATACCCATTGCTTCTCTACCTTGATCTTCACCACCTAAATCAGTTGATAAAGTATTAAGGAATTCATTATATTTTTTGTCATCTGAGAATGTTGCTTTAGAAATACCAAGTTTATCTGCTTCCCTAGCTAAAGATACATAATTTCCATGAGTATCTCCATTTATTCCATTTTTAGCTTCAGCAAGTTGAGCTTTTTCTATTTCACTATCTTTAACACCTGCTGCTACATAATCATATCTTGATTTCATAATATCATCTAGTTTTACTTTTTGTCCTTGTTCTTCAAGTTGAGCCTGTAATTTTTTAGCTTTCTTTATTTCCTCTTCATCTTTCATAAATTTTTTCTTATTTTTTCTATCTTCTCTTGCTTGTTCTTTTCTTTCTGCTACAGCAACACCATCAAGTGCTTCATTCCAATCATACCTTATATTTCTTCCTTTTTCTGCCGCTCTGGAAGCCATATTCATTGCCCCACTACCTGCACCAGCAACAAAATCTACTGCATTTTTTCCAATCATACCACCAGAAACTAATCCTGTACCAGCATAACTAAATACTTTTGATGGATCTCCTGATGCTAAACCTGCAGCTGCACCTATACCAACACCAAGTGCTGCTCCGCCAATTGACATTGCACCAGATGCAAGAGTTTTTGCAATTCTTCCTTTATTTTTCCATACACCTTTTCCAAGTGTTTTTGCTCCTTTAAAAGCCATTTTTCCTACTGCTTTTGTATACTTATTTGATGCTAAACGTTTTGCTCCTCTTCCAACTGCTTTTGCTCCTTTTCCAACTTTAGTATTACCTGCCCAAGTTCCAGCAGCAACAATTCCCCCACCAACTTTAGTATTTGCAAAACTATTACCTAAATCCTTAGCTTTTCCTACAGACCAATTACCTAAATCAGAAGCCCTTTCTTTTGCCCAATCTTTTGCTCTTTCTCCTAAAGGATCTTTTATTTCATATTGGCTACCATTAGCTCCTGAATTAGCTTCAGAAATGCCATTACCTATACCATTATTTGCTCCTAAATCGCCTGCTCCTGTTCCTGTTAATCCTACAGTCATTCCTCCACCATTTTGTCCAGGATTTCCTAGATTTCCTCCTTCTTGAGAATCACCGCTTCCTAATGTATTATAAGCACCTCCTGATCCTCCTTGAGGATTATCTCCTCCATTATCTCCAGAATCAGAACTTCCTGAATTTCCTGGTCCTCTTAAATTTCCAGAAACACTACCTATTCCACTATATCTAGGATTACTTGAAAGATAATTATTTCCACCATTATTATCTGCTGTTCTAACTTTATCTGGTTTAGAGTTTTGATTTTTACTACCACCAATCAAATTACGTGCTGTTGATAGTTTTTGCATTGCTCCCATAGTAACTGCTCCTGCTGCAAATCCTCCCAAAGAACCTGGTGTTTCTGCTTTATCAAATCCAAATAATTTTTTAACAAATTTCTCAGCAGGTATTAAAAATGCAATTGCAACAATAGCATATATTGGATTTTTTACTACTAAATCATTTGCACTTGATACTAGCGCTGTATATAAAATCAAGTGTAATGGCTGAATAATTGCATTCATAATATATTCTTTAAACCATAAATTAAATGCTTGAGCATGACCATCTCCAGCTCTATCTATGGGATATGATATCGCAACTAATGGTGCTATCATTGTTAAAAATGCCATATACAAGAACCTCTTAAAATATGTAAATGTAAACATTATTGTGTATACAACCAATATTAAATATATTGCACAAAATGCTGCAGATACTCCGGCATTTTTACTTTGTACTCTTAGTCTTGCTACTCCTATTAAAGACTCTGTAAATTTAGAATCAGTTCCACTATTATATGTTGACCTATTTTCTCTTACTTCTACAACAATTCCACTAGATGCCCCTTCAAATAAACTTGTAACTCTTTGTGTTATCATTAAAATACCAGACATAATAAAATGTATTATAAAAACCAAACATAGTGCAACAAACCAATCCCTAAGCATTTCCTTATGTTTAGCTTTCTCTGCAATAGAACCAATTAGTATTTTTATTCCTATATAAACTAATACTACTAATAATGCCACTGCTGAAATATTTCTAAAACCAACATACCAGTTTGAAATTGTACTTTGTAAAAATTCGGCTGATGATTGAGAAGCTATCTGAGCTGAACCACTTCCTCCATCTTGTACCGCAGAATATGTATTAGGACTTAAAAAGTTAACATCTAATGCTGCAACATTATTTGAAAATATGGCTTCTGGTGAATATAAAATATTAGGTACTTCCCATTCATCATCATCTCCCCATAATCCACCATAAATTTCTTCTTCATTATCATCATCTGTATTTCCAGCTACATCTTGGTCTTGACCTAAAATTAAATCTGCCTCTGCATTTGGATCTGCATATAATGCACCCTCAGGATTTGTTACAGTAGGGTTATCCCTATCTAACATTACTGAATTTATCATTTCATCTGTACCTAACATAAAATGATTTAATGTACCTGTAACAACATCACCTAAAGCTGCTAATAACTGTGTAAATACCTTTAGAATTTCTCCACCAAAACCAGCATAAGTATATGTAGGAACAATACAATAACATAATAAAACTACAAGTATTGCTATAGCTATCTTTCGTAAAAAATTTTTACCTTGAATTATTCGTTTCATTATTTCCTCCTATACTTGATTATTTTTCATTTGGTTTCTTTTTACAATACTATTTAAATTAGTATCAACAAACTCAAATTCTTTTGCTGTTGGAACAATTTGTAAAATTGCAGTATCTGAACCAACTTTTAATAATCCCTCTCCTTTTAAACAAGTAATTAAGAAATTTGCTTCCCCATCACTTAATTTAAATACTTCTTTTATATATTGTATTTCTGATTTATCTTGTGCTAAAAATAACTTTGTATCAGAAGATGTAAGAACTGCTTGAACTTCTGAATTTTCATAAAAGTCTTGGAATCTTTGAGAAATAATTGCAAGTGAAACATTTCTTTTTCTTGCACGTCTTGCCATTGTATTTAAAAAGTCTACAGCCTCTGGATATGGTAATAACATCCATGCCTCATCAACTATAACTCTTTTCATTCTAGCTTTTCCTCTATCTTCACTATTTTTCTTAACAAACTTTTCCCAAATCCAAGATAATAAAATTTGTTGAGCAAGTGGTCTTGCAAATCTTTCTTCTAGTTGTGAAATATCTAAGTTAATAAATGGTGAACCATCTAATAACTCAAATGTTGATTGTCCATCAAAATAAGCCATTTGACCATTATATTCTCTAATATATTGTTTCATAACTTTAAGCAAATAACTATAATGGAAACTATAGTCTTTATTTGTGTTTTGTTCTGCTTTTCTTTCAATTCTTTTATACCAACTACCTATTGTTGGCATTTCCTTTTTTTCTCTATATAGCTTGTCTCCCCTTTGTACTGTACTCTTTTTGTATAATGATTTAGGGTCACTTGTAATACCAAGACTTGCATACTCTTCGCTTACGGATTCTGCAATAACTTGTTTTGTAATCTCATTAACCTCATCACTTCTTGTACTACCTTTTGCCATTGTAATTAAAGCTTGAGTAACATCTTCTACTTTATTTTCTACATTTACTACTGTTCTTTCTCTACCTGTAATTTCATCTTTTACATTTTCTGGTTCTATATCAAATAAATTTATTACTGTTTTTGAATTAGGGCTAAGAACAACATTTATTCCCCCTAAACTCTCCGCAACAATTGTATATTCACCTTCTGCATCTAATGCTAAACTTTCAATCCCCATTAAAACTGAAGATCTAGAAATTAAAGTTTTCATTGTTACAGATTTACCAGCACCAGATTTAGCAAATATAACCATATTATAATTTGTAAGTGATGGGTGAAAATTGTCAAATAAAATTGGTGTTCCTGTTTGTTTATTAAATCCTAATGGAATTCCTGTTGAATGTCCAACTTCTGATGTAGTAAATGGAAAAACTGTTCCCATAGATCTACTATCAAAATCATGATTTTTCTTTATTTTATCATTTAAGAATGGTAAATTAGATTGAAATGCTTCTTCTTGCATTGCCCATGCACTTCTAATACCAACTAATGATTTTGACATTTCTGTTGCTAATAATTTTGTTAATCTTTCCAAATCATCCATATTATATGTAAATAATGTAGCTATAACTGAGGCTTCATACATTTTATTAAAACCTGCTGCTATTTCATCTCTTAATTGTTCTGCTTCAAATCTTTTTTGTGCTAATGTACTTTCTCTATTTATTCTTCCTCTATCTGCTGCTACTATTCTTTCTGTTTCTAGTTCATTTATAGTTTTATTTAATTCATTTTGTGATCTTGATTCTGGTACAGGTGTAATATATATTGATGTATTTATATCTCCGAAAAAATATAAATCTCTAAACAATTCTGGAAATGTACACATACGAGGTAATGTAGATACAAAGAAACTTCTTGCATATCTTTTTACATTAGAAATTATTTCTAAATGATCTATTTTAGATGCATCTATTCCAGAAGGTGCAATCAATTCTTTTATAGTTTTTCTTTTAAGAATTTGACTTTCTTCGGCATTATTCAACTTTTTTCTTTCTGCCTCTTCTTGTTCTCTTATTTTCTTCTTGTTCCACATTTTCTTTTTCCTCCTTTTTTTCAATTTCCCTTATTGCTTGTTCAGCTACATCTGCCCCTATATATTGTCTATTTTCTTTTATAATTAGCTGAGCTAAATTATTTATTAATTCATCCATATTTTCTTCTCTGCTTTCTGCTGCTTCTTGTGCTTTTGACTTTGCTTTTTCTACTGCTTCATTTGCCTTTTCTGATGCTTTTTCTTGTATAATTTTATCTAAATATCTTAATTTCTTTTCAAATACATCTTGTGATGTAGAATACAAACTATCATATTGAGCATCCAGTACAGTATTTAATCCATATACCTCTGCATCATCTCTATTATATGCCATATATAATAACTCTACTAACTCCTTAGAATCTAAAATTTTACCTGATACAGAACATGCTGATAAAGATCTTATAAGTGCTTGAGATTTTGTATATAGTTCAGAAAATGCTATATTTCTAATCTCTTCCTTGTCATATTTATCACTATTACTTTCTTCTACATAATAAGATACTACAACATAATATTTTTTATTTAAAATATTTTTATTTAAACTCATCTTTTCTGTATTTGCAACTATATCTTTACCATAATCCAAAAGATTTTTTTGTTTAGTTAACTCATAAAAATATTTTCTTAATTCATCTTGTGAATATGCTCCTACTTCTTGCATTCTTCTGTATTCATATAACATTTTATTATATTTTTGTTCAATTTCTTTTATTTTATCTCTATATCTATTTATATTATCTTCTAAGTTAATTGTTCTAGTTTGAATATATATTTGTATTGGATGTCTTAGTGTATTTAAAAACTGTTGAAATCCTTCTTCTACTGATACTTTTTCCATTTGAGACATCAAATCATAATTTATACCTTGGCATTCTATAATCATAATATATTTTTTTAATTCTTTTTGAATAATCATATTATCTTCAATAGTATCAAATTCCATAAAATCAAATATTGATTGTTTTGTATATTGAACACCTTGTTGTTCATTATTTTTTTTAACTTTTGGCTTTTCAATAGGTTCTGAATCAACATTTATTTCTTCCTCATCATTTTTATTTTTAGCTCTTTTATTAAATCTAAATCTTAAAATAACATATACAAGTATTAAAATAATAAGTATTCCAAATAAAACTCCTAATAATATTCCTAGCATTTGAGATATTACACTTTCATCCATATTACTTTTCTCCTCCTAACTTTTCTGGTTCTTTTTCTTTTGTAGATGTTTTATATACATATACTCTATTTTTTTGCATTTTAAATTTTATAGCTCTTTTTATAACATCATCTATATTTTCTCCACCAGTGTTTTTTGTTATGCTAAATGCACTTGATTCTGGAACTTTAAAAGTTGCAATTATAAATCCAAGTAAACCAAAAACTCCCATAATAATAAAAGCAATAAAATCTAGTCCAATTGCACTTAAAATTAAATAGAAGAAAAAGCCTATTGCTACTCCAACAAATGTGTATAATAATGCCTTTGTTGAAAAAATATATAATATCCTTCCTTCTCCTTTTACATTTCTTGGTAAGTTATATGTTCCCACAATAATTCCTCCTTTGTATTAAAATAATACTCCTTATATAATTATAGCAAAAAAACGAAAAAATTGTAACATTTTTTCGCTTTTTTCTTTAAAATAATAGACTTTTAATATATTTGTAATATCGATGTAATAAAAAAATAAGTACAAATATATATTTTTTCTTACGCAAGCTTATAAAAGAAGTTTTAGCCCTATTTTTCTTATAATTTTTATATATATTATAAAATTTTTTATTTAGTCTTTTATTTTAAAATATTTTTCATATACAATAAAAAAGAAAGATATAATCTCTATATCCTTCTTTTTTATTTTATTGAGCTAATGTATTTGTAAATCCGAAGATTATTCCTGCTATTGCTGAAGCTGCAAATACAAATGCTGCACCAATAATATATGGCATAAGTGTCTTTTTGTATTCTGCTTTTTCCTCTGCACTTCCCATCATATATTTAATACCAAGAACAACTAATACTATAACAGATACAATTGAACCAACTACACTAATAATTTGTATGATTTGATTACCCATTTGCCCAATTGTAGAAGTATTATATGAGTCATTTCCTGTATATTCACTTGGGTTTGGTGCTGCTGCGAAAACAAATCCACAAACAGATATTATTACTACAATAGCCATTATAGTTGCTAGTATTTTTGATAATTTCATTTTTATTCCTCCTTTATTTTTTATTCATTATATCAATCTTATAAATATAAGAATATTAAATACTAATTTAATTATAACATATTTTAAAAGCTTGTTGCAACATCATAAACTACTCCTAAAATATTTACTATTGAAAATACTAAAGCACATCCGATAATATATCCTAACATAGTCTTTTTATATTCTGCTTTTTCTTCTACACTAGAATACATATATCTTATTCCTATTATTATCAATGCCACAACTGATGCTATACTTCCAACAACTTGTATAACAGTTATAAAGTTATTTACCTTTTCGTGAAATTTATCAGGAGACGTTGTAGGCTCTCTAACATATTCATTAAGATCTCCTAATGGTAATTCTTCTGCATAAGAAATATTGTATGAAAATATTATTCCTGCAAATATGATAATCATTAAAATAATTAAATTTAATACTTTGTAATTTTTCATAACAACCTCTTTCTTTACTACATTATTATTAGTATACTACATTTTTTTAGAAATTTCAACATTTTTATACAGTTTCCATTAAAGTTAATACAAATTTCCAAATTCCGAATGCTCCAAATACTACTAAACATCCTACTACATAAGGTAATAATAGCTTTTTAATTTCTGCTTTTTCTTCTGTACTTCCTATCATAAATTTAATTCCTAATAGTAATCCTATTATAACAGCTAGTGCTACCCCAACTTCTAAAAAGATATTATACATTACAGAAATTGTACTTTGCAATTCATCTTGTTTTATAATATTTGCATTATTACTACTTGAAATAAATGCATCTCCATCATTCATCATATCTTCTAAGCTTTCTGAACTACTATTTGTAGTAGATAATTCTGGTTTTTTGTATAAAATATCATCCACATTATCATGAGAATCTTGATTGTTTTGATTTTGTTCTACCATATCATTTCCTACATCATTATTAAGTTCATTTTTTGCATCAAGATATTTATTCTCGTATTTTTCTATTGTTTCATCATCATATCTGTCATCATTTTTCATTCTATTTAAGGCATTTTCCATATCCTTTAATGCTCCAACTTTTTCTGTTTGACTATCTGTTCTATCAAATCTTCTTTCTGCCTTATCAAAATCTTGTTTTGGATCATCTGTTTCTTCTGATCTATTTGCTGTTAATTGATTATATGTAAACGCATATAAATAAGCTTGTATCATAAAATTTGAATCTTCTGCATCAACTGCTGCTATATCTAGTATTCCATTATATTTTGAAATACACTCTTGTTTTCCTGTTTCTTCATCATAATTATTTATTATGTTATTATATGTATTTTGTAAATCATTTGAATGTATAGTAGGATTTATAAGTGCTCCTTCTTCTGAAAGTTTTTCTAAATTATCATAATATTTTCTTGTTGTACTATCTAATTCTGAATAACTATTTAGACTATCAACATTATATTTTTTTATAAATTCTTCTATTGAGCCTGGTCTACTATAATTATATGGTTCTATATTGTCTGCATGGATTAAACCTACTTTACTACCATCTTTACTTTTTACTTCAAAATAATAATTTGTATCTGTAATATGCTCTACATCAGTTTCTACGTTTCCTGTAAATACAACTATTTCTCCTTTAGTAAAAAAATATCCATCATAATTTGGATCTCTTTCTGCAACCTTCCACCAGCCTTGATTTTTTATAATATATTTATAAGCATTTTTTACTAATTTAAATTCATCTCCGTTGTTTATATTTTGTATATGTACTTCCATCTAATGCATATACTTTTGTGTTTATACAAATAAACCCAAACATCATTATAATTATCATTATAAAACTTATAACTTTTTTCATATTCTCACTTCCAATCAAACATTATACCTTTAACTTATTATAACATAAAAATTCCTTTTTTTACAATATTATTGAAAATATTCTTTTTATTTCTAGTTTTTTCTAGTTTTTTATTGATATTTTTATAATTTAGAACTATAAGTTGTTTGTTGTTTTATGTAAGTTTGATTTTGCTTATAAAAAGTTATATAATTATGTTAATGAAAGGAGGATTACCTATTATGCTGGAATTTTTTGGAGGAATTATTCTATCCTTAATAACTGGAACCATCCATATTGGATGGTGGGTGATTCAGCGGTGCATAGAAACACCAGCAATCATCATTATTATTTTAGGTTTGTTGATTTTTTTCAACAAACAAAAATAAAGAGTCTTCGGACTCTTTATTTTATTATAATGTTACATTAGATTTTTCTATCTGCTAATCATCTAATCATATATTTCTCTTCTATGCCCTATCTCTAAAACTAAAATCACTATTTCTTCATCTTCTATTTCACATATTATTCTATAATCTCCTACGCGATATCTCCATTGTCCTGATTTATCTCCCACTAATCCTTTTCCATGTATCCTTGGATCTTCACAATTTACTAAATTTTTATCTATCCATGCATAAATAAGGTTTCTAG
Organism: uncultured Clostridia bacterium; assembly: GCA_904384245.1. Taxonomy (GTDB): domain Bacteria; phylum Bacillota; class Clostridia; order TANB77; family CAG-508; genus CAG-269. The sequence goes on along the minus strand of CAJFJM010000004.1, from coordinate 20,204 downwards.
TATTTTTGTCTAGTTTTCGTAAATTTTTTATTGCTTTTGACGTATATTCAACCCTATACTTTTTCATCTTCTTCATCCCATATCCTCATCATTTCCTTTACTTCTTCATGGGTAAAAGTTTTAGGATTTTTTTTGTATTCTTCCATCGCCTCATAATAAGATTTTAAATCATATTCATCTTCTATTTTTTCTAATACTGCATTTCTTACTAAATCAGATAAAGAAATATTGTTCATTTTTGCATATGCTTTTATTAATTCTGTGTCTTTGTCACTTAATCTTACGGAAATTGTCATATATATATCAACTCCTCTCTATAATTATTGTACTACACCGTATTACATTTTGTCAATATTATTATACTACTATTTACAAAATTTGTGATATTATACAAATAAAAACACCTACATTTCTATAAGTGCTTTACTTTATTATTTTTAATTAATACATAATTATTCAATAACTTTAAATTTAACATTTTTCATAGCTTCAATTTTGTCTGAACTTACTTTTGTAAAATTTTTCTTTTTATCTTGCGTACTTATAATACAAACATTTAATTTATGGCGTAGGTGAGAGGGTTCGAACCTCCGCGCCCCTTACGAGACCTAGCAGTTTAGCAAACTGCCCCCTTCACCACTTGGGTACACCTACATTTAATATAAAAATAAAAGAGGGGAATAATACAATATAAAATTAAATAATCTATACCCCTCATAAATATTGGCGGAGAGGGTGGGATTCGAACCCACGGTACGCTATAAACGCACGCCAATTTTCAAGACTGGTGCCATAAACCAACTCGACCACCTCTCCATATTATTGGACAAACCCAACAACAATACTTATATTAACATCTTTAAAAGAATTTGTCAATAGAATTTGTCCACTTTTTTAGAATATTTTTTTGCTTAAGAATACAATTCGTTGGCTATAAATATACTAATCAAAAAAGTATTATATAAATTAAAAATTTTATTGCTTTTTAATTTATCTTATATATTCCCTTACTATTCATTGCCTTATCTATTGCCATTTTTTCTTCTTCTGATAATGTATAATTTGATTTACCATTTTCTACAGGTTTTGCATATATATTTGACATTTCTCTAGAATATATTCCATTTAGTACTACTCCATTATTTTTATCATCTAACATTGCTAATGTAAAACTTAAATCACTACCAGTATCTTTAAATGCATTATACCTAATTATTCCTATTTTTTGTATACATTTTTCTAATTCATTACTTAACTCTGTACAATTTCCTAAGATTTCAGCATTTTGTTTTTCTACTTTATCTACCTTATACATAAAGTTTTCTAAATCTTCTTGTATATTTTCTCCATTTCCAACTTTTTTCATGAATCTATTATAATTTTTCTGCAATTTACTATATTTATAACATAAAAAAATTATAATCAAAAACAGTAATACAATAGCAATTAACATTCCTAATAAAAAATATTCTGAATTTGTAATTTCATTTATATATTCCACAATTTCAACCCTTTCTAATATATTATAAGCAAAATTTTAAAATTATTTCATCAATTCTAAAATTCTTTCTAAATCATCATTATTTGCATATTCAATTATAATTTTTCCTCTTCTTTTACCTGCACTTAATCTTACTTTTGTACCAAAAAAACTTTGGAATCTATTTTCTATATCTTTATATAAAATTTGATTTCTTTCTATTTCTTCTTTTGTCTCTGTTTTTCTATGAGCACTATTTTCAGCTTCCCTAACAGTTGCTCCTCTTTCTATCATCTTTACTGCTGTTTTATATTGTTTTTCTGGGTCTGATATTCCAAGTAATGCTCTACAATGCCCTTCTGTTAATTTACCTTCTCTTGCAAATTCTAAAACCCTTGGCTCTAAATTTAATAAACGTACTGTATTTGCAATAGCACTTCTACTTTTCCCTAATCTTTTAGCCACATCTTCTTGTCTTAATCCAAATCTATCAATTAAATTTTTTATTCCTGAAGCTTTTTCTATTGGATTTAAATCTTCTCTTTGAATATTTTCTATTAAAGCAATTTCTTGATTTTTCTTTTCGTCATCATCACGTACAAGTACAGGAATTTCTTCAATACCTGCTATTTTACAAGCTCTCCATCTTCTCTCACCTGCCACTATACTATAATAATCGTCTTTTTTACAAACAACAATTGGTTGTATTAAACCAAATTCTTTAATAGACTCTGCTAATTCTTCCAAAGATTCTTGATCAAAATTTTTTCTTGGTTGATCTCTATTAGGTTCTATTTCTGATATTTTTAAATTTTTAACAATCTCATTACCTTTTACTTGTTCTTCCTCTGGAACAGAACCAAATAAGGCATCTAAGCCTTTTCCTAAACCTGTTTTCTTAGGCATATATATCACTATCCTCAAAATAATATTTAGATTTATGGAAATCTATAACCTTTTCAATTTTTATATTTCAATAGATTTAAAACTATAAAAAATCTTTTAATTTTATTCTATTTTTTTAACATATTTATAACTCATTAAAAATGTTTTGCACGTTTTTCTTCATTATTTAATTTTATAAATTCCTTAGCAAATTTTTCATAACTTTTAGCACCTTTTGATCTAGGATCATACTCTGTAATAGGCAATCCATAACTTGGAGCTTCACTTAATCTAACATTTCTAGGTATTACAGTTTTATATACTTTATTATCAAAATATTTTTTAACCTCTTTTACAACTTGATTAGACAAATTTGTTCTAATATCATACATTGTAAGTAATGCTCCCTCAATTTGAATATTTTTATTCAAATGCTTTTTAACTAAATTTATTGTATTTAAAAGTTGTCCTAATCCCTCTAAAGCATAATACTCACATTGCACAGGAATAAGAACACTATCTGATGCTGTAAAAGCATTTAATGTTATAAGTCCCAAAGAAGGTGGACAATCTATTAAAACATAATCAAATCTTTCTTTCATAATGTCTAATTTTTCTTTAAGTCTTTGCTCTCTAGACATCATTGAAACCAACTGAACTTCTGCTCCAGCTAAATTGATATTTGATGGACAAACAACCAAATTACTAACTACTGTCTTTTCTAAAGTATCAATAATTTCTGTATCATTAGTCAATACATCATAAAAAGATAACTCTACATCTTTATCTGCCCCAACTCCACTTGTTGCATTACCTTGTGGATCAGCATCTATAAGCATAACTCTATATCCTTTTTTTGCTAAAATAGTGCTTAAATTTATTGTTGTAGTTGTCTTTCCAACACCACCCTTTTGATTTGCCACTGATATAACTTTGCCCACAAAAAAGCCCCCATTCTTTTTAGTTAATATTTACTCATTAGTTTTATATATTTTCTACTATTATAATATATAAATACACCAAAAAAGTCAATGTATTTCTTTAAAATTTTCTAAAAATTTTATGGTTAATTTTTAGAAAACCGTTATAATTCACGGCTATAGTAAACCGCCTCAAAAATAAATACGTAAATTGTAACCTACAAAATATAAGTATCTTTTGAAACTAAAATACAAAATACAAAATATAAAAATCCACATGAAACCAAAAGGCAAAACCACAAAACTCAGTCAGCGTGAAGAGGTATGTATAAAAAATTTATTCTTTTCTGAGGTGTTTAGTGTAGGGATCTAAAGCTTCTTAAAAGAAAAATTAGGAGAATCTCAAACCCTTTTGAGAGGTGCCTAATTTTTCTTTTTAGAAGCTTTCAATCCCGGAGCGTAACCCTCAGAAAAGAATAAATTTTTTATACATACCTCTGGGAGCGGGCAACACACCCAAATTTTGCCTTTCAACAAACTCACCAAAAAGTCAAAAAAAAATCCACAAACTCATCTTAGAAACATCAAACTCGCAAAAAGCAAATTCAAACCTCCAAAACAAATTTACAGATTTCAAAACCCCAAATTATCTAATAGGATTTTTAGCAGGTGTCCCCGCCTTCCTTGGATACTCTTTAGGAATCCCCTTAATCTTATCCAAAACAGCAATATTCCTTCTAATCCCCAAATTCAAAAGGTCAAAACCATCAACACAATTAACTTTTGCTCCCAACATACTAATAGCCTTTTCAGCCTGTCTTAACTCCTTATCAATTTCTGCCCCTTTCATAACAACACACTTACCATCAATCTTAGCAAAAGGCAACAAATATTCAGAAAGTACAGACATATTAGCAACAGCACGTGAAGTAACAATATCAAACTTTTCTCTATAATTTTTATTTCTTCCAAATTCCTCTGCCCTACCATGAACAGCATTTATTTTATCCAAACCCAAATTTTCAATAACACTATTCAAAAAACTAATTCTTTTATTTAGAGAATCAAGTAAAACCACACTAACATCATCTCTTACAATCTTTATCGGAATACCTGGAAATCCTGCACCAGTCCCCACATCAATTAGTTTAGCTCCTTTAGGAATATATTTATTTATTGTTAAAGAATCCATAAAATGTTTTACTATAACTTCATTTTCTTCAGTTATAGCAGTTAAATTCATTCTTGTATTCCATTCCAATAACTCCAATAAATATTTATAAAATTTTTCAACTTGTAAATCGCTTAAATTAACATCTATTTTTAAAGCTTTTTCTTTCATTTCTTTTTTAAACTCTGTATATTCCATCATATATTTACCAATCTTTTAAGACCAGTAACTCTCCTTTCCATATAATCTTCAACTATGCGGGCTCATTATCTTTTTTATATCCTTGCATATAAATAAGCAAAACAGATATATCAGCTGGTGAAACTCCTGAAATTCTAGAAGCTTGCCCTATTGAATAAGGTTTTAATTTATCAAGTTTTTGTCTTGCTTCTAAGCTTATTCCTTTAATTTTATAATAATCTAAATCTTCTGGCAATAATTTGCTTTCTATCTTTTTAAATTTTTCTACCTGAGCTTCTTGCATTTTAATATATCCCTCATATTTTATTTGAATTTCCACTTCTTCTTTTTCCTGTTCTGATAATTCTGGCCTTTCTGTATCTATCTCTTTTAAAGCTTCATAGCTTAATTCTGTCCTTTTTAAAAGCTCTGCCATTTTAGTACCTGTAGAAAGTGCTGTTGTTCCATATTTAACAAGTAAATTATTTACTTCTTCAGTAGGCTTAACAACTAAATTTTCTAATCTATCTATTTCTTTTTCGATATTTGCTTTTTTATTTAAAAATTTCTTATATCTTTCTTCAGAAATAAGTCCTACTTCATGACCTATTTCAGTTAATCTTAAGTCTGCATTATCTTGTCTTAGTAATAACCTATATTCGGCACGAGAAGTCATCATTCTGTATGGTTCATCAGTTCCTTTTGTTACTATATCATCAATTAAAACACCTATATAACCTTGTGTTCTGTCTAAAATAATTGGCTCTTTTTTTTGTATTTTTCTGGCTGCATTTATACCTGCAATTAGCCCTTGACATGCTGCTTCTTCATAGCCAGATGTTCCGTTTATTTGACCTGCCATAAAAAGCCCAGAAATATTTTTATATTCAAGAGAAAGTTTTAAATTTATTGGATTTATACAATCATATTCTATTGCATATGCTGGTCTTGTAAATTCTGCATATTCTAAGCCTGGTATTGTGCGGTATAAAGCTATTTGAACATCTTCTGGCAAAGAAGAACTCATTCCTTGAATATACATTTCTTCTGTATCTAATCCAACAGGTTCTACAAATGCTTGATGTCGTGGTTTGTCAGAAAAACGTACAACTTTATCTTCTATTGAAGGACAATATCTAGGCCCTGTTCCTTCTATTTTTCCAGAATATAATGGTGATCTATGCAAATTGTCCATTATTATTTTATGGGTTTCAGCATTTGTATATGTTAAATAACAATCAACTTGCTCAAAATCTTTTATTTCATCTTCAAATGAAAATGGTACAATTTTTTCGTCACCTTTTTGGACTTCCATTTTAGAAAAGTCTATGCTTCTTCTGTTTATTCTAGCTGGTGTTCCTGTTTTAAATCTTACTAAATCAATTCCTAATTTTTTTAAAGATTTTGATAATTCATTTGCTGCTGCAACTCCATCTGGTCCACTTTCTTGTGAAAAATCTCCAATAAATATCTTACCTTTTAAATATGTTCCTGTTGCAACAATAACTGCTTTTACATTGTATATTGCTCCAACATTTGTTTTAATTGCTTTTACAGCTCCATTTTCGACTTGGATATCCACAATTTCTCCCTGTTTTAACTCTAAGTTTTCTTGCTTTTCTAATGTATGCTTCATTTCTGCTTGGTATTTCTTTCTATCTGCTTGAGCTCTTAAAGAATGAACAGCTGGTCCTTTAGATGTATTTAACATTTTTATTTGAATCATTGTTTTATCTATATTTTTTGCCATTTCTCCACCAAGAGCATCTATTTCTCTTACTAAATGTCCTTTGGAACTTCCTCCTATATGAGGATTACATGGCATATTTGCTATATTTTCTAGACTTATAGAAAATATTAGTGTTTTCATTCCCATTCTTGCACAAGCAAGTCCTGCTTCACATCCTGCATGTCCTGCTCCTATAACTGCCACATCATAATCTCCTGCATAGTAACTCATTTTATACTACATCCTTTCTTATATCCTTTAATATTTTTTCTACTTCTTTATAAATATTTTTACTTTTATTTTAGTTATATACGAAAAAAATTCGTATTGAATAAGATAATAATATTAAAAATAAATTATCTAAATTTTTATATTTTTCCCTTTCATATGAAACAGAAAACCATGTTTACAAATATAATAATATATCATTTTACTTATTGGTTTATCCAAAAAAAGTTGTTTTTAAAAAATGTTTCACACGGATTGATACAGGCTGTTCTCCAAAAACTAATACCTATATGTTATATTTTTCCACTTTTTGGAAGTTTAAATAATTAGAATGCATTATGTTTATTACGTGTATATTTTTTCAACATTTAAGCTCTGAAAGTATATAGTTATCCACATTTTTTAAACATTTATATTTTTCAAAAACGAACAAATTATTTGGTATTCTATAAATATTCGACAAAATTCTACACTCACTTTTACTGCACATGTGGATAAAATGTTTCACACCGAAGTTATATTTAGTAAAACTTTTTTTAATTTTTGCTCTTTAAAAATTTATTTATTATATTTATTTTTCATATAGTCAAATTTCTTTTTATTTTGCTTATATTTTCATTTTTATTCAATCTTAATTAAATTATATTTATCAAATATTAAAAATCGTTATTTTGGATTTTCGTGCTTTATTTTCCTAAACAAAATTTAGAAAAAATTTCATCTATTATTTCATCACTTACAACTTCACCTGTAATTTTTGATAAATCTTCTAAAATATCTTTAATAAATATTGAAATAATATCTAATGGTAATCCATTTTCTAATGTTTCTTTTGTTTTATTTACATCTTCTATTGCTTTAGAAACTAAATCTTTTTGTCTAACATTTGTTATAATGTAATCATTATCAACATTTATATCATTATTTGCAAACATATTCTCTATTTTTTTATATAAATCATCTAGCCCTGTTTGATTTAAAGCAGAAATTTTTATAATATTTCCTGAAAATTCTTTTAATAAAGGATTATTTTCATCTATTTTTGCTTCTAAATCTATTTTATTAAGTATTATTATAGCTTTTTTATTTTCTATAATTTCTAAAATTTCTTTATCTTCTTCTGTAAATTCTTTACTAGAATCAAATATTGCTATTACTAAATCCGCATTTTTAGCTATTTCTTTTGATTTTGCTATTCCTATTTTTTCAATCTCATCATTTGCATTTTCCCTAATTCCTGCTGTATCTATAAGCTTTAAAGGTATTCCTGCTATATTTACAAATTCTTCTATTGTGTCTCTTGTTGTTCCTTCAAATTCTGTAACGATTGCTCTATCTTCTCTTAAAATAGCATTAAGTAATGATGACTTCCCTGCATTTGGCCTTCCTATTATTGCTGTTTTTACTCCTTCTTTAAGTAATTTTCCTTCATTAAAACTTTTTTCTAGTTTTACTAATAAATCTTTAACTTTTACAAGCATTTCCTTTATCTGGCTATTAGTAACTTCTTCTACATCATATTCTGGGTAATCTATTGATACTTCTACATTTACCATTACATCCATTATATATTTTTTTATATCATGTATCTTTTTTGACAATACTCCTTCTAACTGCTTCATACTTGTTTTTGCTTCTTTTTCTGTTTTACTGTTTATTATATCTATTACTGATTCTGCTTGAAGTAAATCAATTCTACCATTTAAAAATGCTCTCTTTGTAAATTCGCCTGGTTCCGCTAAATTTGCACCGTTTTTTAAACATAACTCTAATATTTTTTTCATTACCACTGTTCCACCATGTGAGCTTATTTCACACATGTTTTCTGTAGTATAGCTTTTTGGTTCTTTAAAATAAGAAACTAATACTTCATCTACTATTTCTTCATTTTCTACAATATTTCCGTATTTTATTGTATATCCAGGTATCTCTTCAATGTTTTTAGGGGTTTTTGGTACAAAAATTTTATTTAATACATCAAAACATTTTTCCCCACTCATTCTAATTATACCTATTCCTCCAATCCCGTGGAGCCGTAGAAATAGATGCTATAACATCCATAATAATCTTCCTTTCTTTATTATATTAAAAATAGCCAAAGATAGATTTATTACACTGTAAAAATCCGACCTTTGACCTCCGATTTTATATTTATTTATTTTTTAAAGAAATCACTATTTTTCTATGTGGTTCCTCTCCTATACTTTTTGTCTGAACTTTAGGATTTTCTTGTAAAAAGCTATGTATTATCTTTCTTTCATATGCTTTCATTGGTTCTAAAGTAACAGATTTCTTTGTTTTTATTACTTTTAAAGCCATTTTTTCGGCTAAATTTTGTAATGTTTTTTCTCTTTTTGCTTTATATCCTTCTATATCTAGGATAACTCTTACCTTGTGATTTAATCCTTTACTTGCTACAGCTGAGATTATATTTTGCATAGCATATAGTGTTTCTCCTCTATATCCTATTAAATATCCTAAATCTTCGTTTGTTATATAAACATCTAAACCTTCTTTGGTTTTATTTATTTTATACTTAATATTTTCACCTAATTTTTTTAGAAATTCTTTCAAAAATGTATCAACATTAGAAAAAGCTATATCTTGTTCTTCCGTAGACAATTCTTCTACTTTTTTTGTTACACTTCCTTCTTTTTTTGGCTCTTCTTTTAAAGTTAATTCTACTTTAACCACTCTTGGTGCTAAAATACTAAAAAAATTTCTTTTTTCTTCTTCTAAAACCTTTATTTCTACCATGTCTTTAGTAACATTAAGTTGTTTTAATCCATTTTCTATAGCATGATTTGTAGTATTTCCTTCTGCAATAATTGATTTAGACATATTTTTGTCATCCCTTTCAACTAATCTTCTTTTATGATTTTATTTAAAATAAGTCTTTCTAAAATCATTGTAATATTGTTTACAAGCCAATATAGAGCAAGTCCTAATGGTGCAACTAATGAAATTGAAACAGACATTATTGGCATCATCCAAGACATCATTTTATTTGTTTGAGCCATCGCGTCATACTCTTCTTCTGCAGGTGTTTCTTCTACTTTTACCATTTGCTTATCTTCTTTTTTAGCATTTTCAGTAATATCTATAATTGGACTATCTTTTTCTTCTTGCTTCTTTTGCATATTTGTTGTCATTCTTATAGATATAAAACTTGAAAGTATATATAGAACTGGAATTATATAAACTGTCCAATCTCCTAAGTTTTGTTGTGGTATTTTACTTAAGTCTAAACCTAAAAAGTTCATGTTAAAAGATAAATTCTTTAATTCTGAATCTTCTGGATTTTTTTCTTGTAAAAATCCTATTTCTCTTATTATATCTATTTCTGGATATGCTGCACTAACTTCTTTTTCTGAATCTTTTAATTGTTGCACATATGTGTTTACTGTTTCTGTATCAACCTTTTTCATGTAAGTTAATGGACTTCTAACCATGTAAAATATAGAAATTAACAAGATAAATTGAATTATTGTACTAAAACATCCACTAAATGGATTCATTTTTTCTTCTTTGTATAAATTCATCATTTCTTGATTTAATTTTTCTGGGTCATTTTTATATTTAAACTGCAAAATTTTCATTTTTTCTTGCAATTTTGTACTTTTCTTTAACATTTTTTGCTGTTTTATAGAAAGTGGTAGCATGACCAGTTTTATAACTATTGTAAATATGATCATAGCTAAACCATAATTATTTACAAAATTATAAATAAAATTTAACAAATATCCAAAAATATTCGCAAAAAAACTAAACATTAACATTCCTCCCAATTTATTTTAGAGGATCATACCCTCCTTTTGAAAAAGGATTACAACGAATTATTCTCCATATTCCGAATAATACTACCTTTTAGGGCACCATATTTTATTATAGCTTGTTTTGTGTATTCAGAACAACTTGGATAATACTTACAATTTATATTTTTACTACTTAACCAACTTGATATATATTTTTGATACCAGTTAATAAGACTAATAAGTATTTTTTTCATATTATCTACCTATTTTCAAAAATATTAGCTTTTATAAAAAGATTGTTCATATCATTTTTTATCTTTAAAAAATTTATATTATCTATTTCTAATCCTTTATTTAAAAGAAAAACTATACTTTTTCCAATGTTTAAATCATCTTCAAAAAAATAATAACTTTCTCTTAAATATCTTTTAATTCTATTTCTTTTTACTGCTTTGCCAGCTTTTGAACTAATTGCTAATCCTAAATAATTTATTTTTTTATTATTATCTAAAACAACCAGTGTTATAAATTTTCCTTTGAAAAATTTACCTTTTGACAAAACATTTTTAAATTCATAATTTTTTTTTAACATTTTTGTTTTTTTCACGACTTTTTCCCCTTTAGATGGCAAAAAATATATGAAAAAATAATTAGAGAAATATATAAAATATTTATAACAAATATCAATCATTAGATAAAAGTTTTATAGCAAAACTATAAAACTTTTATTTTGATTTATTCCTCTTATTTTGCATATTTCTTATGCAGTTAATTTTTTTCTACCTTTTGCTCTTCTAGCTTTTAATACATTTCTTCCTGATCTAGTTTTCATTCTTTTCATAAAACCATGCTCTCTTTTTTCTTGTCTATTTTTTGGTTGAAAAGTTCTTTTCATTTACACGCACCTCCTACTGATTGTTTATATATCAAAATTTCTTTATGAAATTCATATACGCAAAATATCAAGTATATCGATTATACAGTATCTGTTGATAAATTGTCAAGAATTTTTTTCAAATTTCTTAAAATCGGCAAAAACTGTTGTAATATTTTTGTAAAAATAAAAAGTTATCCACAATATTATTAACAATTATCCACAGTTTTAAAATTTTTTCCACAATCGTATTGACTTATTCACATCTTTTTTGTTATTATATGGGCATACACAAAAAAACGGGTTTTTTACCTAAAAATACAGTAAATTTATGTTCGCAAAAAACCTGCTTTTTTTACAAAAATGTTACAAAATTATCAACACCTGTGGATAACTTTGTGGATAAATTTTAAAGAAAGGAAGAATAAAAGATGGGGATTGACAAAGACGAACTTCTAACAAAACTAAAAGAATTACTAAAAGAAGAAGTATCAAAAATTTCTTACGACACATGGATAAATCCTTTAGGTATACAATCTATGACTGATAATCATATAGTATTTACTACAGTTTCTGAATATCAAAAAGACTTTATTGAAAACAAGTATAGAAGCCTTGTTTTTAATACTTTAAGATATATAACAAATAAAGACTGGACTTTTTCTGTTATAGATTTATCTAAAGAAGATGATTCTGGAAATGTAATAAAAGACAGCAATTCAGGCATTCCTGAAGCAGAATTAGAAACAAACCGTGCAACACTTAATCCAAAATACACTTTTGAAACATTTGTTGTAGGAAATAACAACAGATTCGCACATGCAGCAGCATTAGCAGTAGGAAATGAACCAGGAAAATCATATAACCCTTTATTTTTATATGGTGGCGTAGGATTGGGAAAAACTCACCTAATGCACGCAATTGGTAATAGAATCTTAGAAAATAACTCAAAATCAAATGTACTTTATGTTACATCAGAAAAATTTACAAATCAACTAATCAACTCTATAAAAGACAATAAAACAGAAATGTTTAGAAATATTTATAGAAATATAGATGTTTTACTTATAGATGACATTCAATTTATTGCTGGAAAAGATAGAGTTCAAGAAGAATTTTTCCACACTTTTAATACTTTAAGAGAAGATGGAAAACAAATAATCATTTCTAGTGATAAACCTCCTAGAGATATTCAATTTTTAGAGGACAGGCTAAAATCAAGGTTTGAATGGGGATTACTTGCAGATATTTCTTGCCCAGACTATGAAACTCGTTTAGCAATACTAAGAAAAAAAGCTCAAGATGAAAACATAATCATAGATGACGCTATATTATCAGACATTGCAAATAAAATTGATTCAAACATTAGAGAACTTGAAGGAGTTTTAAATAAAATAGTTGCAAGAGCTTCATTAACACATAGTCCAATAACAATAGAACATGCCGAAAATATTATAAACGAATTTAAATACGAAAGTGAAAAAGTAATATCATGTGATTTTATAAAAGAAACAGTTTCAAAATATTTTAGCATAGACAAAGAAGAATTATCAGGAGAAAAAAGATCAAATGATATTGCATTTCCAAGACAAATTGCAATGTATCTTTGTAGAGAAATTGCAAACATGTCTTTTCCACAAATAGGTATAGATTTTGGAGGAAGAGACCATTCAACAGTTATGCATGCATATAATAAAATCAAAAAAGAAGTCAAAGAAAAAAATAATACAAAGTTAATTGTGGAAAGTGTGAAAAACATAATCATCGATGGTAAAAAATAGAATACAAAATGGTTTGCTAAAAATTTTAAAAATTATGTTTGTCGAAATTTCTGTTTGAAGAAAAAAAAGATTTCTTTTCTTACGGAAGCAATACACGAGATATCCACAGCCTAATGTTAATAAGCTGTTAAAAAACTGTGTAAAGTTGAGTTTTACACACAAGAATTTTCCACATGTGGATTATTTAGACAGTTTTCCACAAAATTATACACAGGATTTTTTCTAGGGATATAAACTTTCAACAGAGTTTTCCACAGTTTCCACAGCACCTAATACTAATACTACTAAAAATATTAATTTAATATAAAAAATATATAAGGAGGAACCGAAATGAAATTTACATGTTACAAAGAAACAATCATCAAAGCTATCAATTCCGTAGTAAAAGGTGTAGCATCTAAAACAACAATGCCTATACTAGAAGGAATACTAATTCAAACAAATGATAATGAAATAAAACTAACAACATATGATTTAGAAATTGGAATCGAATACATTATGGAATGTGATGTGAAAGAACAAGGAAATACAGTAGTAAATGCAATAATGTTTAGTGAAATAATAAGAAAATTACCAGATACAGAAATTGAAATAACACTTAATGATAAAAATTTGTTAGAAATAGAATGTGAAGGTTCACACTACAAACTAGCAACAATGAACCCAGAAGAATTCCCAGAACTTCCAAAAATAGAAATAGAAAATTCTATAGAAATAGAGCAAAATGCTTTAAAAAACATGATAAGAAAAACAATATTTGCAGTAAGTACAGAAGAAAGTAGACCAATATTTACAGGATGTTTATTTGAGACAGAAAATAATAAATTAAATGTTGTAGCAGTAGATGGATTTAGATTAGCACTAAGAAGCATATTTTTAAAAACAAAAACAAATGATTTTAATGCAGTAATACCAGGAAAAACACTAAATGAAGTTAATAAAATATTGTCAGATTCATTTGAACCAATAAAAATAGGAGTTGCTAAAAATCAAGCACTTTTTGAAATGGACAATTGTAAAATCGTAACAAGAATAATAGATGGAGAGTTCTTAAACTATAAAAATGTTATACCAAGCAATTGGGAGACAAGAATTAGAGTAAATAAAAATAATTTTCAAGATTGTTTTGAAAGAATTAGTTTAATTTCATCTTCAAGCATAGAAAAAGAGAAAAAATATCCAGTAAAAGTAAATGTAGATATAGGAAAAGTAACAATTTCATGTACAAACCAAACAGGAGATGCAAAAGAAGAACTATTTGTATCAACAGAAGGAAAAAATCTAGAAGCAGGATTTAATCCAAAATACTTCTTAGATAGCTTAAAATCAATAGATGATGAAGAAGTATATGTAGAATTTGGAACAAGTATATCTCCATGTTTAATAAAATCAGTTGAAAATAATGACTATGTTTATATGATTTTACCAATTAGATTAAAAGAAGATTAAAAAATAAGCAAATATAAAAAAGTTTTCCACAAATTATTAAAAAAAGTGGAAAACTTTTTTTTATTTGCTTTTTAAAAATAAAAGAAAAAAATAGAATAAATTAGAATAAAATAGATAAAAAAAGAAAATGCTATAAAAACAAGAATTCAGATTTTAAAAAATAGAAAATAAAAGAAAAAAATAGGAAAAAAAAGAATAAATTAGAAAAAAAGAGATTTTAAATAAAAAATTAAATGTGTTCATCAAAGCTAAAAAAGTAAATAATAAAATATAAAGAAAAAAATAGAATAAATTAGAATAAATTAGAAAAAAAAAGAATAAAATAGAATAAATTAGATAATAAATAAATTTATAATAGCAAACATAAAATAAAATATAAAAAAATAATAAATAAAAAAATATTAAAAAGAAATAAATATTTAAATAAAAAATAAAAATAAAAAATTAAGAAAAAAATAGAAAAAATTAGAATAAAATAGAAAAAAATAGAAAAAAAAAGATAATGAAAAATTTGAGCCTTTAAAATCAGAAATAAAGGAATAAAAAAATTAAAACATATAAGTAATTAAATAAAATAAAAAATTAAAAATAAAAGAAAATAACAAAAATAAAGAAAAAATTAGAAAAAAATAGTAAAAAAAAGAATAAATTAGAAAAAGTAAGAAAATAAAAACTTTGAAAATCAAAAATAAAGAATTAAAAAATTTAAAACATATAAATAGTTAAATAAAATAAAAAATCAAAAATAAAAGAAAATAATTAAAATTAAGAAAAAATTAGAAAAAAAAAGAATAAATTAGAATAAAAAAGAAAAAAAAAGATAATAAAATGTGGAAAACTTTTTCAAAAATCGAACATAAAACTAAAATATTAAATAATAATTTATAAAAAAATAAATAAATTGGTCTTTATTTATTATAATTATTTGAATTTTTATTAGTAGAATTAAAATATTTTTTAAAAAATTAAATATATAATATTTATCAGAAAATATAAAAATAATAAAAATTATAAAAAAAGAAATAAAAAAATTTGTTAATAAAAATAAAATAATAAATAATTAAAGAAAAAATAAATTATATTTTAATAAATATTTTTATAATAAAAATAAATTTAAAAAAATAAAATAATAAATAAAAAAATAATAAATTACATTTTAATAAATATTTCTATAATAAATATAAATTTAAAAAAATAAAATGATAAACAAAAAATAAATTATATTTTAATAGATATTTATAAAATAAAAATAAATTAAAAAAATAAAATAATAAATAAAGAATAAAAAATAAATTATATTAAAATAAATATTTCTATAATAAATATAAATTTAAAAATAATAAATAAAAAAATTAAAAAAATATATAAACAAAAAAAATATAAAAAAAATAAAAAAATAATTATTAACAGAAAAAATAAAAACAACAAAAATCGAAAATAAAAAGAGAAAAAATTAAATAAATATAATTTTATATTAAATAAAAAAATAATAAAAAAAACGAAAATAAAGAAAAATAAAAAAAACAATAAAAAAATAAATAAAAAAAGTTAATAAATTGTGGATAAACAATTTAAAAAATAATTACAAAACTAAAAACACATAAAAAATATATAAAAAATAAAATAAAAAATAATAAATTTATTAAAAAAAGCACTAATTTTAAAGAAATATACAGTAAAAAATATATTTAATAATAAAAATATTAAAGGAAATAAAAAATAATAAAAAATTAAAATAATAAAAAACTCTAGAAAAAAATAAAAAAAAGTGTATAATATATAAATGTATAAAACAAATATGGAGGAAAACATGTGGATTAAAAGTATAGAGCTAAAAAATTTTAGAAATTATAAAGAACAAAAAATATCATTAGACAAAAACATAAATATCTTTTTTGGAGAAAATGCACAAGGAAAGACTAATATATTAGAAGCAATTTATTTAGGAAGTATAGGAAAATCATTTAGAGCAAAAAGAGATAATGAAATGATAAATATAGGAAAAGAAAATTCATACATAAAATTAGAATATGAAAAAAAAGATAGAGATGGAAAAATAGAAATAGAATTAGGAAGAAAAAAAATTATATATTATAATGGTATAAAATTAAAAAAGCTAAGTGAAATTTTAGGAAATATAAATATAGTAATATTTACACCAGATGATATAGAAATATTAAAAGGTGGACCACAAAATAGAAGAAAATTTCTAGATATTATGATAAGTCAACTAAGGCCAAACTATATGTATTTATTAAACTTATACTCAAAAACAATAGAACAAAGAAATAATTATTTAAGACAAATTAAAGAATTAAAAAAAGATCCACAATTATTAGATATTTGGGATGAAAAAATAATTGAATATTCAAATAAAATAAGTAAATATAGAAATGAATTTATTGAAAAAATAAAAAATAAAATAAAAATAATACATAAAGAAATTACAAATAATGAAGAAGAAATAGAAATAAAATATATTACAGACAGTTTAGATATAGAAAATTTTAAAAAATTATTAAAAGAAAGAAGAAAACTTGATATAATAAAAGGATATACAACAAAAGGAATTCATAGAGATGATTTTGAAATATATATAAATAACAAATTAGTAAATATATATGGTTCACAAGGTCAGCACAGAACAGCAATTCTAACACTAAAAATAGCAGAACTACATATAGTAAATGAAGAAACAGGAGAATATCCAATATTATTATTAGATGATTTTATGTCAGAATTAGATGAAAAAAGAAGAAAAAACTTATTAAAATACATGCAAAAAACTCAAGTAATAATAACATGTACAGAAAAATTAAATATAGAAAATTTAAAATATAAAGAATATAAAGTCAAAGAAGGAAAAATATTTGACAAAGAAGAAATATAATTATAAAATAATAAAAGATATATTGAATAATTATTATATATTATAAATAATACACTAAAAAATGGGAGGAAAAAAGAATGGAAAAATACAATCACAAATATGGTGCAGAACAAATTCAAGTATTAGAAGGGCTTGAAGCCGTAAGAAAAAGACCAGGTATGTATATAGGAAGTACATCAGTAAGAGGATTACACCATATGGTATATGAAATAGTGGACAACGGAGTAGATGAAGCATTAGCAGGTTACTGTACAGAAATCAATTTGGTAATAGAACCAGGAAATATTATTTCAGTACAAGATAATGGTAGAGGAATACCAGTAGAAATACATCCAAAAACACATATATCTACGGCTGAAACAGTTTACACAGTATTACACGCAGGTGGAAAATTTGGTGGAGACAGCGGATACAAAGTTTCAGGAGGATTACACGGAGTTGGAGCTTCAGTAGTAAATGCATTATCTGAATGGGTTGAAGTGACAATAGAAAGAGATGGCGGAATTTATACAATGAGCTTCGAAAGAGGAAAGACAGTAAAAAAATTAGAAAAAATAGGAGAATCTAAGAAAACTGGAACAAAAGTTAGATTTTTAGCAGACAACACAATTTTTGAAAGCTTAGATTATGAGTATGAAGTATTAGAAAAAAGAATGAGAGAAATTGCATTTTTAACTAAAGGATTAAAAATAACAATTGAAGATAAAAGAGAAGAAGAAATTAAAAAAGCTGAATTTTGTTATGAAGGCGGATTAAAATCTTTTGTAGAATATTTGAACAAAAATAAAGAAAAAATTCACCCAACACCAATATATATTGAAAAAGCAGGAGAAATACCTGTAGAAATAGCAATACAATATACAACAAGTTATTCAGAAAATATATATACATTTGTAAACAACATAAATACAATAGAAGGTGGAACTCACTTAGAAGGATTTAAAAGAGCATTAACAAAAGTATTTAATGACTATGCAAGAAGTCATAATATTTTAAAAGAAAAAGATAGTAATCTACAAGGAGAAGATATAAGAGAAGGAATAACAGCAGTTGTTTCTGTAAAAGTAAAAGAACCACAATTTGAAGGACAAACAAAAACTAAATTAGGAAACAGTGAAGTTACTGGAGTAGTACAAAGCATGGTAAATGAAGCACTATCAACATTTTTAGAAGAAAATCCACAAGTTGCAAAAGCAATTTTAGAAAAATGTGTAAGTGCATCAAGAGCTAGGGAAGCAGCAAGAAAAGCAAGAGAACTAGTTAGAAAAAAGAGTAATTTAGAAACTTCAACATTACCAGGAAAACTTGCTGATTGTAGTAGTAAAATAGCTGATGAATGCGAAGTTTATATAGTTGAGGGAGATTCTGCAGGAGGAAGTGCTAAACAAGGAAGAGATAGAAAATTCCAAGCAATATTACCATTATGGGGAAAAATGTTAAATGTAGAAAAAGCAAGAGCTGATAAAATTTATGGAAATGATAAATTAAATCCTGTAATTGTAGCAATAGGAGCAGGAATAGGTTCAGATTTTGACATTACTAAAATAAGATATGGAAAAGTAATAATAATGGCAGATGCTGATGTTGACGGAGCACATATTAGAACATTATTATTAACATTCTTCTTTAGATATATGAGACCACTAATAGAAAATGGAAATGTATATCTTGCTCAACCACCTCTTTATAAATTATCAAAAAAAGGAATGGAAGATGTATATTGCTATACAGATGAAGATTTAGATAAAGCATATAAAGATTTAGCAGAAAAAGGAATTGCAAGAGACACACTTTCTTTACAAAGATATAAAGGTTTAGGAGAAATGAACCCAGAACAATTATGGGAAACAACAATGAATCCAGAAACAAGAATATTAGTAAAAGTAACAATGGATGATGCAATAAAAGCTGATGAAATTTTTACTCTACTAATGGGAGATGAAGTTGAACCAAGAAGAGAATTTATACAAAAAAATGCAAAATATGTAAAAAATCTAGATATATAATATATATAAAACTAATAAATAAATATACAAATAAAAGTTTTATATAAACGAAAATTTTATTTATATAAATAAAAAATTTCCTAAATAAAATTTTAGATAAGAAAAATAAATAAAAAAATAGAATTTAAATAAATTTAATGCCATAAAGTATTTAAAACTTTATGGCATTAACTATAAAGCCAATAATAATCTTCGCTCAAACTATTAAATATAATTTTCTAACCTAATATATATTACTATATAAATAAGCCATCAATCACAAATAATAATCAGTTGCTCGACTAAAAATACACCACGAATAACTACATTCAACCATTTAAAGGTCTAATAATAACCATTATAGATATACAGATAATCTTAACTCAAATATATTACCTATTTTTTAACCATATAAATATAGCTTACCAACAAATAATATATTCTTAACGCCGACACAATAAAATATATAAAAATACACCATATTATATCTTTGCCCGAATAATAATAAACTTAAAAAAATCCATTACTACTCTTGGTTCAACTATTATCAACCTTATAATAATATTATAAGCAAAAATAAAAAAATTATTCAAAAAAATAAAAATTTTTTTAATAATAAAATTAAGTAATTAAAAATAATAAAATTAAAATATAAAAAATTAAGATAAAAATTTTTAAAGGTCGAATTATGTCGATGAGTTTTTCTTGACAAAATAGAAAAAAGAGGTTAAAATCAAGATAATTATTTCAATGTTTTTTATTCTTTAATCTTTTATCCAATAATCTCAACTTAAACACTTTTAAAAGAGTAAAACTCTCTAATACGTTGAATAGCAACATATTGGAGAGTTAATAGATTAATTAAAAAACGCGTACA
>CAJFJM010000003.1:45881-75189 GCA_904384245.1 uncultured Clostridia bacterium | reverse complement strand
TGTAACTTTTGAAACATTATATGTAATTTGTTTTTGAATATAATTTGCTCCCCTTTTTATAGATGGTATCTTTTCTGGAATATATATTTTTAAAATATCTTCTTCTACTTTTGCTTTATAATCATAATCTATAAACTCTGTTCCCTTATCATCCATAAATTCTAACCACATATTTCTTTGTCTTACTGCATCATACATGTCCATTCTTGTTTTCTCTAATTTGTAAAAATATTTTTCTAGTTCTTCATCTTTTATTTCTTCTTTCGTTTTTAATAATTTTTCACTTATATCCTTAATTTTTTCTATTGATTCTATAATTTCTTCTTTTTTCATAAATATCACTCTCACTTTCTTTAATTTTTAGGTATAAAAATAGAAGGTACAAATTTAGTTTGCAACCTTCACTATAATCTCAACTTATTTAATTAAATCTAACATAATTTGATATAAAAAAGTATTTTATTTCATACCAGTATATTTTCATTTTTTTCTTTCTATCTAAATCATTTATTTTTATCTTTAATAAGTCCATAACCGATGTTTTTTCTCCTGTAAAATCATACTTCATATTTGCTATAATTTTACTTACCAAATATATTTGTTTCATCATTTCTTGTTCTTCTTTTTTCTTATATATTTCTTGCATATAATTACCTATATATTTAATTGTCAATTTTGAAGAATACATATAACTATCTTTTTGTACTATTTTAATTACCATTGTTTCTGTAATTTCATTTGGTTTATTTATATTATTTTCCTCCATTATTCTTTTAGCTTTATTTTTTTTATATTTATTTATAGTACTTCGATAATCATTAAATAGTATCGAACACCAAAAACTTAAAATCTCTTCCTGTAGTTTGATTCCTTCTTGTTTAAAAAATACTGTTGTCTGTTTTTTTCTTTCGTTGGAATTTGTTAAAAATGCCGTAATAAATGCAACTATAATTGTAACTAAGATTTGAATAATTGTTATTATATTTGATTCCATATATCTTTCTCCTCATTTAACATTTTTTATTATTCTATCATAAATCTTATAATTCAACAATTAAAATCCATAACTTTATTTTTATAAATCCATAACTTTATTTTTATAAATAATAGATTTCACATTATTTCTCTAATCCACTCATTTATCTTAAACTTGTCCGATGTATCAATCAAATATCGCAATCCCCTGGATATGTAAATGTTGCTTTATGGTATTTTCCTATCATTGCTCCTGCTAGTATTACTGATGATCTCATTTTGTGCATTAGCTCGTCTGGTATTTCAAATTTGTCTATTTTACTTGTGTCTATTATTACTTTGTTATTTTTCTTTTCTACTTTTGCTCCTAATATTTTTAAGATTTCATACATCATTTGCGTGTCCTTTATATTTGGTACATTGTATAATGTTGTTTTTCCTGAATTTAATATGCTTGCTGCTATTATTGGTAGTGCTGCATTTTTTGCTCCTGATATTTTTACTGTTCCTTCTAACTTATTCCCTCCTTTTATTATATAACTTGACATTTTTTATCCCCTTTCTTTACTTTTTATTGTATTTTATGTTTTGTTTACGTAAATTGTGAATTCTGAGGATTTTTAATTTATTGTTGTAAATAAATATTAACAGTTCTAATAAATTTAATATCAAGCCTTAAAATTTAGAAATTTTGTTTTTTATTTTATTTTTATAAAATTGTTCATAAGATGAAGTTTGTAAATAGTTGGTAGAAAGTAAACAAAAATAATAATAGTTTGTGTTATATTGAAAAGTTTGTGATATAATACATATTAAGATTGGAGGTTTCAAATGAAAATAAATTACCCACCATATACAATAACTGATAAAATGTTAAATTATGTGTCAGATATAATGAAAAAAGTCGGAGAAGCGAATTATTTTGAAAGTTTAAATATATACCCAGAATTAAGAAGAAAATCAAGAATAAGGTCAATACACTCGTCTTTAGCAATAGAAAATAACCAATTATCATTATTTCAAGTTGAAGATGTAATAAATGGGAAACCTGTAATTCGGAGAACAAAAAGATATTCAAGAAGTTAAAAATGCCTATAATGCTTATGAGCAAATTGACAAAGTAAATCCATATTCTGTAGAAGATTTAAAGAAAACACACGGAATATTAACTTTTCTAATCGAAAAGGATGCAGGTAAATTTAGAAATCACGGCGAAGGTGTATATGATGGAGATATATGTATTTTTACATGTCCACCACATAGATTAGTACCTAGTTTGATGGATAACTTATTTAATTGGATGAATGAAGTTAAAGATAAAATAAATCCACTTATTCTATCATCTATATTTCATTATGAATTTGTTTTTATACACCCATTTCACGATGGAAATGGAAGGACGGCAAGACTATGGCAAACTGTAATTCTTTCACATTGGGAAAAAGCATTTACTTATTTGCCTATTGAAAGTATGATAAAGAAAAATCAAGAAGAATATTATACTGTTATTCAAAATTGTAATAATGCTGGAAATTCAACAGAATTTATAGAGTTTATGCTAAAAATGATAAATGATACAATAGATGAAATGAATAATTCAAAAGAAATGAAAGATAAATCTATGTTATTACTTTCTGAAAATGAACAAAAAATATTAGAATGTATTAAGAAAAATGTTATTATTGGAGCAAAAGATATTATCGAACAAACAGAATTATCTGATAGTACAGTTAGGAGAATTTTGAGAAAATTTCTTCAAGACAAAAAAATTGAAACTACTGATAGCCATTACAAATCGCCAAATAAAAAATATAAATTGACAGAGTGATGACAGAGATGTGACAGAGCTTTAAATAACAAATTAGATAATGAAAAAGAACTTAATGATATACTTAGAAAAATGAAGAAACAAAAGCAGATAGATTAATGAATAGCTTCCCTGCTCACCCCCAGTAACAGAAATATATAGAGAGTTAAGAAATACTAATAATTTATTAGAAGTATTAGAAAATAGTAAATTTTTCCTTTGTATTCATATTCTAAGTTAAATGCCTATTCTTCTAATTCTTCTAACTCTCTTTTTTTATTGTTAAAATCGAAATCAAGATTATTACTTTTTAGCCTATATTCATGTTCTAAATTTTTAACAGTTTAATTATGTATAATTTTTTCTCCTAATTTTTCCTCATACCATTTGTTTAATTTTCTTCTATTCTTAAATATAATTACTCTTTTATTCTTATATTTTTCTAAAATTTCATAAATATATTTTTTGTTTGTTTTCTCCCAATTAAATGTAAAAGTAATAAAATCTTTTTCTAATTTTTCTTTGCATCCTGGGATTTCAAATCTTTCTTTTCTATTATTCTTAAGGAATCTAGAAAAAATCCCTTTTAGTCTTGCAAATTTTGAATAATCCAAAAAAATTATTAAATCTGCTTTTTTGATTCTCTCTTCTATTGTCTTTTTATATGTTCCATCTATTATCCATTTTTGCTCATTTGCTTTTTGGGATATTATCATATCTCTTTCTTGTTTGTCTCTTTCTTTCCAATTTTCTAAAAAATTAATTTGGTCTAAGTGATAAACTGGTAGATTTAATTTTTTGCCTAAATTTTTTGCAAGAGTACTTTTTCCTGTTCCTGGGCCTCCTATTATGGAAATTCGATTTATATCTTTCATTAGATACCTCCATTTATTGTTGTTCTAAATCTTCTTTTTCTTTATAGTTAGTTTTATCTGTTTCATGCTCTTTAGCTATCATTTTAGAATGTCTTTGTATTTCTAATTTTTTTGATTTATCTAGCTTCCATGGCTTACTTTCTGTGTTTAGTATTTGCTGTTGCTCAGAATTTGTTTCTTGAATTTTGCTTAGTTGTTCTTTTAATTCTGGAATTTGTTCTTCTAATCCTAGCTTTTGCATTGTTGGTATAATAGATTCTTCTAATACTACTGGAATTTCATACTCATCTCTGTTTTGGTTTATAAAACTCAATATACTTTGGATAAAATTATCTTTTAAATTGTAATTCCATATTTTATCATCCATTTTTGCAAATTCTATTAAATTTGCTTCTATCTTTTCAATTTCATCTTTCGAAAACGTGGTAATGCTTAGAATATTATTTAATTTACCTGGGTTTTTTATTACTCTCCAGACTGTCTTTATCTGATCTAATCCATACCATTTATTCCTTTTTTGTTTTAAAATATCTATAAGTGTATTATAAAATTCAATTATTAAATCCATTGATTCAGATGTTTGAGATATTATATCTTCTATGATTGCTCTTCCACAAAAACTTTTGTTCTGTGAACCTTTCTCATTTATTTCTGTATATATGGATATTCCTGCTAACTTAAATATTCTTGATATTTCTACTATTTTATTATTAACTGTAATTCCTATATTTGGTACTTTGGTTTTAATACCTATCTTCTTTTTTAATATTTCTATCTTTCTAATATTATTATCTTGTAAAGAAACTATTTTATATATTTTTTCAAATACTTCTTCTTTATATTTGTTTTCATAATTTTTTCTATCTTCCTCATTTATTTTCATGCTCATATTCATCCTCTTTTTATTATATTTCTCTAAATATTTTCTACTATAAATTCTATTAAATCTTTTTTTTCTTTATCATCTTTATTTAATTTTTCTTTTTCTTCTTTTGTTAAGTCGACTAAATATTTATTATATTCTGGAATTATGCTAATTGAATCTAGTGGATAGCCTGGATTTATTTTATTACTTGGTTTATCTACAAAATAGAAATTATCTTTACTATATGAGTATTCTTTTGCTCCATTTTCATTGTATATTACTAATCCATATACCCATTTTGCTGTTAATTTTCCTCCATATTCTTTGGCTAATTTTGTAAAATATTCTATTTCTTCTTCATCTGAAAGATATTTTCCATTTATTCTTCTTATATGTGTACCTATTTGTTTTTCTGGTGGTAGTTCTTCTATTATTAGGCTTACATCCATTCCTAATGTAGGAATTTTCGTTTCTTCATAATATGCTTTTGCTTTTATATATGCATTTTCTAGTGAATTTTTTCCACTTTCTTCTATATCTAATTCTATACTTAGGTCTTTTATTGATATTAAGTCTATTTGATGTTTTTTTAGTTCATTTTCATATGATTTTACTTTTGCTGGATTTTTTGTTGCGAATAGTAGTTTCAATTTAATTCCTCCTTTAATTTTTCTTTTACATTTTACTATATTTTTTTCTATTTTTCCACTTTTTTTATTATACAGTTTGATTTTTTCTTGATATTTTATATTTTTTAGGGTATAATTTTAACATATTGATTTTATAGGAGGTTTTACATAATGAAAAATGTTTTAGTTAAAGAATTATATAGGAATACAAATGAATTTTCAAATAAATCTGTTACATTACAAGGTTGGGTAAGAACAGTTAGAGATTCTAAGACTTTTGGTTTTATTGAATTAAATGATGGTAGTTTTTTTAAAAATGTTCAAATTGTTTTTAATGATACTTTAAATAATTTTAGTGATATTTGTAAATTAACTATCAGTTCTGCAATCAGTGTTACAGGTAAATTAGTTATTACTGAAAATGCTAAACAACCTTTTGAAATACAAGCAGATTCAGTAGATATTTTAAGTAATTCAGATAGTTCATATCCATTACAAAAAAAGAGACATTCTTTTGAATATTTAAGAACAATTGCACATCTTCGTCCAAGAACAAATACTTTTAGTGCTGTTTTTAGAGTAAGAAGTGTTTTTGCATATGCTATTCATAAATTTTTTCAAGAAAAAGGATTTGTTTATGTTCATACACCTATTTTAACTGCTAGTGATGCAGAAGGTGCTGGTGAAATGTTTAATGTAAATTCTTTTGATTTAGAAAATATTCCAAAACTTGAAGATGGACAAGTTGATTTTTCTAAAGATTTTTTTGGAAGACCTGCTCATTTGACTGTTAGTGGCCAATTAAATGGAGAAACTTTTGCTGAAGCTTTTAGAAATATTTATACTTTTGGTCCAACTTTTAGAGCTGAAAATTCTAATACTGTTAAACATGCTGCTGAATTCTGGATGATTGAACCTGAAATTTGTTTTGCAGATTTAAATGATGATATGGATTTAGCAGAAGATATGATTAAATATACATTCCAATATGTTTTAGATAATTGTCCAGAAGAGATGGAATTTTTTAATCAATTTGTTGATAAAACTTTATTAGATAGACTAAATAATGTTATACATTCTGATTTTGCTAGAATTTCTTATACTGATGCAGTTAAAGAATTAGAAAAGGCAAATGATAAATTTGAGTTTAAGGTTTCTTGGGGTATTGACTTACAAACAGAACATGAAAGATATTTATGTGAAAATGTATTTAAAAAACCTGTTTTTGTTACAGATTATCCTATGGATATAAAAGCTTTTTATATGAAGCAAAATCCTGATGGTAAAACTGTTGCAGCAGCAGATTTGCTAGCTCCTGGTATTGGAGAAATTATTGGTGGTAGCCAAAGAGAAGAAGATTATGATAAATTGATTTCTCGTATGCAAGAACTTAATATGCCTTTGGAAAATTATGAATGGTATTTGGATTTAAGAAAATATGGTAGCTGTGTTCATTCTGGTTTTGGTTTAGGTTTTGAAAGAGCTATTATGTATTTGACTGGTATGCAAAATATTCGTGATGTTCTTCCATTTCCTAGAACTCCTAAAAATTGTGAATTTTAATTTATATATATTTCAAAAAAGCACTTTTAAAAATATTTTTTTAAAGTGCTTTTTTGTTCATTTGAATTTTTTTGGTTAGTCAATGTCTTTGACTTATACATCCTTCTATTGTACGAAATCTTTTTATTTGTTTATATATTCATCTACTGTGCAGATTTTCTTTTCCCCTGTTGCATTATTTTCTACTTCTATTTTATCTCCTTCTTGTTTATCTCCAACAACAATCATATATGGTGTTCCCAATATTTTGCAATCTTTTATTTTGGCTCCTATTGTTATATTTTCTCTATCATCTAATATTGCTTCTATTCCTTCTTTTTGCAATTTTTCATATATGTCATTTGCTAATTTTGCTTTTTCTTCATTTTCCATTTTTGCTACAATTTGAACTTTAAATGGTGCAACTGATTCTGGTAATATAAATCCGCATGGTCCCCATTTTGGGTCATTTATTACACATTGTTCATATAATGCTGCTAGTGTTCTACTTACTCCTATTCCATAGCATCCCATGTAATATAAGCTTTCTTTTCCTTCTTGATTTGTGTATTTTCCATTCATCATTTCAGAATATCTTGTTCCTAGTTGGAATATATGTCCTAATTCCATTGTTCTTATTTCTTTAAAGTTTGTTATATCTTCTATTCCGTATTCTTCTTTTAAATATGTTTTGTAATCTTCTCTTTCTAATATTTCTGTGTTTAATCCCATTCCAGTTTCTTCATTATATAGAATTTTGTCTTCTCCTTGGTTTGAAATTAGCATAAATTCTTCTGATTTTTTACCTCCCATTGCTCCATTGTCTGCTACTATTGGGATTACTTTTAGACCTATTTTTTCAAATATTTCTAAAAATGCTTTTCTTACATTTTCATATGATTTTGCCATTGATTCTTCGTCTATATCAAAACTGTATGCATCTAACATTGGGAATGATTTTCCTCTTAATAAATATCCTCTTGTTCTTATTTCATTTCTGTATTTTTCTCCTATTTGATAATATGTTACTGGTAAATTTTTATATGATTTTAGTTTTTCTCTTGCAAATTCTAACATTGCTTCTTCACCTGTTGGTGCTAGGCAAAACGTCCCTTTATTTGATTCTGTAATTAACATTGTTCCATCATTTACATAGTGTTCATATCTTCCTGAATTTTTCCATATTGTATCTGGTTGTAATGTTGGAAGTAATACTTCTATACATCCATATTTATTTAGTGTTTCTACTATTATTTTTTCTATATTTCTTCTTACTAATAATGGAATTGTTCCATATCCAAATAGACCAGCTCCATATTGTACAATTTGCCCTGTTTGTAATAATATACTTTGACCTGGGTACATCTCATCTATATTACTTAATTTTGTTGTTCCCATTCCTGTTTGTGATAATTTCATAATTTTTTCCACCTTTTTTTATTTATTTAGGTTTTAATTTGGTTACCTATAAACCTTTTTAATTCCCTTCCCTTTCGGGCATTGGAGCCTCATTTTCTATTTGATTTTTTTCTTGGCCCTTTTCTTGATTATCATTTTGATTTTCTATTTGATTTTTCTCTTGATTTTCTTCTTTATTTTCTTCTTGAGTTTTTCCTTTATCATTATTTTGTTTTTCTTCTTGATTTTGTTCTCGATTTTCTTCTTGTTCTTCTACTAATTCATCAATTACTATTTGTTGATTAGAATCTAATTTATATCTTGGTAATTCTGGTAAATCTTTTAGTGATGTATATCCAAACATTTTTAAAAAATCTTGTGTTGTTTTATATGACATTGGTTTTCCTGGTAAATCTGCTTTTCCTGCTTCTTCTATTAAATTATATTCTAATAATTTATATATACTTGCATCTGCACTTACACCTCTAATTGCTTCTATTTCTGGTCTAGTTACTCTTGGGTTATATGCAATTATTGCAAGAGTTTCTAATGCTGCATTTGAAAGTTTAGGTTTACTTCTATTGTCTATAATTGGATAGATATTTTCATAATATTCTTGTTTAGTACATAATTGATATGAATCTTCTACCTTTATTATTTGTATTCCTCTTTCTTCATTTTTATATTCTTCTTGCATTTGATTTATTATTTTTTCTATTTCTTCTTTGTCTATTTCTAAATTTAATATTAGCTCTTGAATTTTTACAGGTCTGCCTGCTGAAAATAATATTGCTTCAATTATTCCTTTTGTTTTTTTCATATTCTCACATTTCCTTTTTTTGGTATTTTGGTCAATTGGTACCTGTCCCTAATTTGACCATTTTGCATATTTATTATCTCATGAAATATGCTTGGTGTCAATAAAAACATGTAATTGTTTTTTGAATTGTTTTTTGCCATAATTTAATTGCATCTTGTTATTTTTTGTGATAAAATATAGTTGATTTTAATTTTTTAGTCTATGGAGGGGATTATATGAGTGAAAATGAAAAAAAATATGAAGTTGTTTCTGGTGATGGTTCAGATTTAGATATTTCACCTGTATATGAACATCTTAATGTTGGTAAACCTAAGTGTAATGATGAAAAGAGAAAAAATATTGTTATTCCTAAAGAAAAGAAAACAGATTCTAAAACTGATGAAACTGAAGATAATGATGGTAATGTTGATAATGAAAATAATCAATAGTTGTTGAGATATATTTATAAATGCTTTTAATTTATGAATATATCTTTTTTAATATATTATAGGTGGTCAAATTCTTAATTTTACTTGACACTTTTGTATTTTAGGCATATACTTAACCTGTAATTTTTTATAAAAAGGAGGCAATTTTTTATGAACGACTTAATAGAAATAAGATGGCATGGTAGAGGTGGTCAAGGTGCAAAAACAGCATCTTTATTACTAGCAGATGCCGCATTTAACACAGGTAAATATATTCAAGGTTTCCCTGAATATGGTCCTGAAAGAATGGGTGCTCCTATTACTGCATATAACAGAATTAGTAGCAAACCTATTACAATTCATTCTAATATTTATGAACCAGATTATGTTGTAGTTGTTGATGATACACTTTTAGAGAGTGTTCCTGTTACTGCTGGATTAAAAACTAGTGGTGCAATTGTAATTAACACAACAAAATCTGCTGATTATTTGAAAAAGGTTTTAAAAGGTTATGAAGGTGGAATTTACACAATTGATGCAAGAAAAGTATCAATGGAAACATTAGGTAAGTATTTCCCAAATACACCAATGCTTGCAGCAATTGTTAAAGTAAGTCAAATTATGTCAGATGAAGACTTCATAAATGATATGAAAGGTTCTTTTAAACATAAATTTGCTAAAAAACCTGAAGTTATAGATGGAAATATGAAAGCATTAGAAATGGCTTTGAAAGAAGTAAATAAAATTCAATAGGGATTGAGGGACGGTCCTTAAAATCCCTGTTTGGTTAGGAGGTATAATAATGACACAAATAAATCCAAATACACCAATGGAGAAGATGACAATTGGTGGAGATATTTATGAGGCAGGAAATGCTCGTGAATTCAAAACTGGTGATTGGAGAAGTATGAGACCTGTTTTTGATGTTGAAAAATGTAAACAATGTGGTCTATGTTTCCCAGTTTGTCCAGAAAATGCTATTCCTGTTGGAAAAGAAGATTTAAAAAGAAAAGATTTCAATTATGATTACTGCAAAGGATGTGGCGTATGTGCTAAAGTATGCCCATTTGGAGCAATTACTATGAAGGAAGAAGGTGTATAGAATATGAGTATAAGAGAAAGATTAAGTGGAAATGAAGCTGCTGCAACTGCAATGAAACAAATAAATCCAGATGTTGTTGCTGCTTTCCCTATCACTCCTTCTACAGAAATCCCTCAATATTTTTCTACTTTTGTAGATAACGGATTAGTGGATACAGAATTTGTTGCTGTAGAAAGTGAACATAGTGCCATGAGTGCTTGTATTGGTGCAGAAGCTGCAGGAGCTAGAGCTATGACTGCTACATCTGCTAATGGTTTATCTTTAATGTGGGAAATGATATATATTGCATCTAGTTTAAGACTTCCAATAGTTCTATCTTTAGTTAATAGAGCTGTTTCTGGACCTCTTAATATTCACAATGACCATTCAGATGCAATGGGAGTTAGAGATGCTGGATGGATTATGCTATTTTCAGAAAATAATCAAGAGGCTTATGATAATACTTTAATGGCTCATCGTATTGCTGAAAATGAAAATGTATTATTACCACTAATGGTATGCCAAGATGGTTTTATAACATCACATTCTATTGAAAATATTGAACTAGAAGAAGATTCAGAAGTTAAAAAATTTGTTGGAGAATATCATCCAAAACATTATTTATTAAATGATAAAGAACCTATCGCAGTTGGTCCATTAGATGTTCAAAGTTATCTATTTGAACATAAAGCTGGGCAAGCAGAAGCTATGAAAGCTGCAAAAGATGTAATCTTACAAGTATCAAAAGATTTTGAAAAATGGACTGGACGTCATTATGGTTTATTTGAAGAATATAAATTAGATGACGCAGAAATTGCAATTGTTTGTATGAACTCTACAGCTGGAACAACTAAAGCTGTCATAGATGATTTAAGAGAAAAAGGTGTTAAAGCTGGACTATTAAAAGTTAGAGTTTATAGACCATTCCCAGGTGATGAAATTGCTGAAGCTTTAGGTCATTTAAAAGCTGTTGCTGTTTTAGATAAAGCTGATTCTTTAAATGCAATTGGTGGTGCATTATTTGAAGATGTAACTTCATGTATGTATGTTGCTAAAAAGCAAGTTCCAATTGTAAATTATGTATATGGTATTGGTGGTAGAGATACAACATCAAAAGAAATTGAGTCTGTATACAAAGATTTAGAGGAAATAGTAAGTACAGGAAAAATTGATAATCCTTATCGTTATTTAGGATTAAGAAGGGAGGAAAAATAGATGCCTTATAATTTAAAAGAAGTTGTTGCAAATAAACCTTCTCGTTTCACAGAAGGACATAGAATGTGTGCAGGTTGTGGAGCTCCTCCTGTTGCAAATAAACCTTCTCGTTTCACAGAAGGACATAGAATGTGTGCAGGTTGTGGAGCTCCTCCTGTTGCAAGACATATAATGAGAGCATTAAAACCAGAAGATCATGCTGTAGTTTCAGTAGCAACTGGATGTATGGAAGTTTCTACATTTATGTATCCATATACAGCATGGACAGATTCATTTATTCACACTGCATTTGAATGTGCTGGTGCTACTTTATCTGGAGCAGAAGCTGCATATAAATCAATGAAAAAACAAGGAAAATTACCAGAAGACAAACATACAAAATTTATAGCATTTGGTGGAGATGGTGGAACATATGATATAGGACTTCAATCATTATCAGGTGCAATGGAAAGACGTCATGATATGGTATATGTATGTTATGATAATGGTGCATATATGAACACAGGAATTCAAAGATCATCAGCAACACCAAAATTTGCTGATACTACAACATCTCCTGCTGGAACAGTAATTCCAGGAAAAGCACAAGAAAGAAAAGATTTAACTAAAGTAATGGTAGGTCATCATTTACCATATGTTGCACAAACACTTGCAATGAACAATTTTGCTGACCTATATCAAAAAGCAGAAAAAGCAATATACACAGAAGGTCCATGTTTCCTAAATGTAATGGCTCCATGCCCAAGAGGATGGGGATACCCAACAGAAGACCTAATGAAAATAAACAAACTAGCAGCAGACACATGTTATTGGCCATTATATGAAGTAGTAGATGGTGTATATCACATAACATACAAACCTGCTAAAAAATTGCCAGTAGAAGAATTCTTAAAACCACAAAAACGTTTTAGACATATGTTTAAACCAGGAAATGAGTGGATGATAGAAGAATTCCAAAGAATAGTTGATAAAAGATGGCAAGAATTGTTGGACTTAGAAGAAATGACAAACAAATAGGGATTGAGGGACGGTCCTTAAAATCCCTCCTAGGAGGGATTTTGGGGACGGTCCTTTAATTTTTTTTAATTTATGTAGAAAATCTTTATATTTTTTAGTAGAGTTTTTTATGTGGTTGGATTTTTATAAAATTTATATATAAATATATAATATATTTTTTATTATATAAAATTCAATAAAATTAAAACACACCAGAGACTTAATTGTATCTCTAGGATGTTTTTCTTTTTTGCTTTAGAAATTAATTTTTTTTGCTTCTTGTTCGAACCATTCTAATGCTTGTTTTATCTCAATCATATTATATCCGGCTGTTAGATATGCTTTCATAAATTCTTCTGGTAAATTACTGTCTTCGATGTCTATTATGTGTTTATTATGCATAAAATTACTTGTGTCTTTATAGTATTCCACAAAAGCTTTGTAAGCCACATCAGAAATTTCTTTTGTTACTACTAATTTCATGTCATATTCAGCTACATATGAAATTATACGAATGATATTAGTCCTTATTCTTCTTAAGGCTATCTTCTTATCATCTCTTAAATTTCTAAGCTCTTTTTCTTGCTTATATAATTCTTCGAGTGATTGTTCCATTTCTTCGAAACTTCTAGTGCCGTTATCCAAAAACTCTAAAACTGCTTTCTTAAATTCGTCTGTAATCTTACATTGTAATTTTTCTTCTATTTCAGTTCTTTCTTTTGAATTTAAGAATGCTTTTAGTTTTTCAACTTTTATTATGGTTTCCTTGTTTTTTTCTGAATCCTCTATTTCGTCTTCGATGTCTTCCAATTGTGCTTGCATTAAATTGTATGCTTCAGTATAAAATGCATATCCCCGGCACTCTTGTTCAAATGATTTTTGAATGGTTTCTTGAATCTGTTCTTTTTTCATGCTTGTTCTCCTTTTCTAATTTTCTAAAGCTTTTTTCAACAGGTTTCTGCTGTATTATATCATGTAATTATCTAGATTTCAATATTGTTTTCCTTGCGATTTCTTGCTTTTTTTATTTTATAACCTTTATATTTAAATTTATTTTATCATTTATTTCTTTTTTCTATTAAAGAAATTCTATTCTTACCTATTCCTAAGATTGCACAAATATTCTTATTGCTCACTCTGTATTTTCTATTTAAGTATTCCTTAAATTTTAAAATCAAATAATTTGATTTTTTTACTTCATTTAAGGATGTTTGATTTTCTTGACAAAATCTTTCTATAATTTCTTCAACACTTGAACTGTTTAACTTATTTTCATGATTTTCTGCTTCTATAAATTCATATTCATCACTTGATAAGTCAATATCTTCAAAATTTAAATAATCAATTGTACTTTCAAATATTGAATTTATTACTTCTAAATCAATTTCTCCGTTTTTCATTTTTTTATAAGATGAATATTTGTATTCTTTTGCATTATTTACTAAACCTGCTTTTACTGGGTTTTCATGAATATATTTTATACAAGCTAATAAATGAATTTCGTCTTTTATTGTTTGTGTATAATATCTGTTTGCAAATACATATCCTTCTCTTTCTTCTTTTTCATTATAATATATTGCATATGCAGTATTTAGCTTTTTCATGAACTCTGACAGTTTATTTATTTCTGTTGTATATGTTAATATATGTGCATGATTATCCATAATACAATATGATAACATTTTTAATTCTTTTATTTCGTTTAAGTATTTATTTAATAATGATATATATTCATTTTTATATTTTTCCTTGTAAAAAATGAATTCTTTTTTTATTCCTTTTGTGACTATATGAATAAAATTTGATTTTATGTATTTTCTTGCTACTCTTGGCATTGTTCCTCCTTTTTTATTTTTGGTATTTAGTTTTGTGATTTTTTTTGAGATTATTCTTTGACTGTTTTTTTGAATTAAATTTTTATATTGAATTTTGTAACTGAATTTTGAATCAATTATTAGTCTTATATTATTTTTAATTTTATATTTATACTATAATTTTTTTTAATTTGTATTGCTAATAATATTTATCGTATTTTATTTATCATTATTTGCTGTTGGATTTTATTTTTTGAATTTAATTGTTTAGTATTTAAATTTTAAATTAAAAAACTAATTTTAAATTAAGAAACTAATTTTTAATCTAGAAATTATTGAATTTTTTTGAATAAACTTTTTATGAATTTTATGTTTTTATTAAATTTATAGAATTTTATTAAAGAATCTCCTAGAAATATTCGACAAAATACTTGAAAAAACGCTTAAAAAAACCTTTTAAAAAAATATAATACTACCAAAAAACTTGAATTTTTAATTTTTTTGTAAGGTCCGTCCCTAAAATCCCTCCTAGGAGGGATTTTGAGGACCGTCCCTCAATCCCTATTCCTCTTCTGGAGCTGATACAGGACATACTCCTGCGCATGTTCCACAGCTTATGCATGCAGATTGGTCTATTACAAATTTGTCGTCTCCTTGTGATATACATCCTACTGGACATTCTGCTGCACATGCTCCACATGATATACATTTATCTGTTATTTTATATGCCATTTTTTTCACCTCCTCTTAGTGTGACTTTTATTTCAGTTTTAGTATGTTTGTTGTTAATTTAATTTATATGTTATTTTTATTCTAACTCGTCTTGATTTATATCTTCTTTTTCTAGTTTTTCTAATTCTTCTAGCTCTTGTTTGTGTTCTAATTCTTCTTCATCTATTTGTTCTGTGATGACATCTTTTATTACTTTTATGTCTTTTGCGTTATATTTTTTGTAACTGTAGCCTTCTTCATTTTTGAATTTTACTTTTACAACTTCTTTTAGTGTTTCTATACTGTCTATTTCTCCTTCTCCGTCTTCTGTTTTTACTATTGCTCCCACATGTGGTAGTCTTTTTAATTTTTCTGTGTATACATTATCTTCATATTTTAAGCAACACATTAGTCTTCCACAGTTTCCTGATATTTTTGAAGGATTTAGTGATATGTTTTGCTCTTTTGCCATTTTTATTGATACTGCTTCAAAGTCTCTTAAAAATGTGCAACAACATAATTCTCTTCCGCAGACACCGTTTCCACCAATTCTTTTTACTTGGTCTCTTACTCCTATTTGTCTTAATTCTATTCTTGTTTTGTATATTGCTGCTAAATCTTTTACTAATTCTCTAAAATCTATTCTTCCGTCTGCTGTGAAATAGAATAATATTTTGCTATTGTCAAATTTATATTCAACATCAATTAAATTCATGTCTAATTTATGTTTTTTTATTTTTTCTTGACATACTTTAAATGCTTCTTTTTCTGTTTTTTTGCAGTACTCAAAATGTTTATTATCTTTATATGTAGCTATTCTTATAACCTTTTTTAATGGCTCCATTATTTTTTCTTCTTCTATTTTTCTATTTGGTATTACAACTTCGCCATATTCTTCTCCTTGGGTTGTTTCTACTATTACTTTGTCGCCTTTTTCTAATTTTAAGTTTCTTGGATTAAAAAAGTATATTTTTCCTAGCTTTTTAAATCTTACTCCTATAATATTTTTCAAAAATTACACCTCTTTTATTTAAGCTGATATTTTTTCTTTTATTTTAATTAACATATTATCTATACTCATATCATAATTTGCGTTGGATTTCAACCTTTTTTTAGTATTTTCCACAATTTCTATACATTCTGCGTATTTATATTTTTGTTTTGCTAAATTTAATAATATTATATTTATGTATTCTAATACATTGTATATTTCATCTTTTTCTTTGTATATTATCTCTGCATTTTTTAGTATGTCTATTATATCTTTATTTTCTAAATTTTGAATTATTTCTTCTACCTTTTCATAGATTTCTTGTTTTTCTACTAGCTGTAATGCTTTTCCTATGCTTCCTTGAAATGTTTCTAACATGGTTTGACTTTTTATTATAATATTATATTTTTTTTCTAAGTAATCTTTTAATAATTCATTTTGTATTGGCTCAAAATGTAATATCATACATCTTGACTTTATTGTACTTAAAAAAGCACTTTCATTTGATCCTATTAGTATTATTGTAACAAATTCAGGTGGTTCTTCTAATGTTTTTAATAAACAATTTTGAGCTTCTGATGTCATTTTGTCACTATCATTTATTATATAAACTTTCCTACTCCCTACAATTGGTTTTTCTGATACCTTTTTTTGAAATTCTCTGATTTGATCTATTTTTAATGTATTACCTTCTGGCTCTATTATTTTAAAATCAGGATGATTTTGGCTATCAAATTCTAAACATGATTTGCATTTATTGCAATATGTTCCTTCTTTATTATTTAGACATAGTAAGCTTTTAGAAAATTCTTTAGCTATTTCTTTTTTGCCTATCCCTTCTTCTCCTATGAACATATAGCTATGAGAAGTTCTATTATTTTTTAGTGACTTTTCTAAATCATTTTTTATTTTATCATTTCCTATTATATTTTCAAACATTTTCTACCTTCTTTCAGGGATTGAGGGACGGTCCTTAAAATCCCTTTTTAGAGGGAATTTTGGGGCAGACGTTAAATTTTTCTTTAATTTTTTAAGGTCCGTCCCCAAATTCCCCGCTAGAAGGGATTTTAAGGACCGTCCCTCAATCCCTCTATTCTGCTATTCTACTTTTCCCCATAGATTTAATGGCCATATTCTTAGTGCTACTTTGCTTTCTATTTTTTCTAGTGGAATACATCCAAATGCTCTGCAGTCTGTGCTGTGTGGTCTGTTGTCTCCCATTGCAAATACACAGTTGTCTGGTACTATGAAGTCGTCAAATCCTGTATATAGTTCTGTGTTTGATACGTCTGTTACTATTCCATCTTGTAGGTAGTCTTCTTCTAATTCTTTTCCATTTATAAATACTTTACCTTCTTTTATTTCTACATGTTCTCCTGGTAATGCTATTACTCTTTTTATATAACTTTCTTTTCCTATTTCTAGTACATAGTATGTGAATTTAGAAAAGATATTATCTGGCTCATCTTCGTATTTTGCTATTGGATTTGATTCGTCTATTTCATCTGCTTTGTATTGTTTTTTACTTGGTGCTTCAAATGTAATAATGTCTCCTCTTTCTGGTAGTGTTTTTGTTGTTCTTGGCCATCTGTTTAGCCATAGTCTTTGATCTTCTACTAGTGTTGGATACATTGACACTTGTTGTACTATTGTTGGTGTTCCTATAAAATATCTGAATAATAATGCTAATACTACTGCTATTATTATGCAATATACCCATTCTAAAACTTCTTTTACTTTTGGATTTATTTTCATTTGATTTCCTTCTTTCTTTTTTTATGCCTATTCATTATACATTAAAATTTGATAGTTAGCAATTGTATTTTAGAAATTTTTTAATTAAGTAAAGTAGGATTGTTAAAAAATTGTTAAGATTTAAATAGTAGCTTTTCAATGATAGATAGTATAAAAATAAAATGATATGATAAAAATATGTTACTTTTAAATTTTGATTATGATACTATTAAAAGATTGCTAAAGTTACAAATTCTGAATTAGAAGATTATAAAAAGAAGCTTAACATATAATTTTCGTTATTCTTTGAATAAGCTATAAAAAATCTAGTGTTGGATTTGAATTTCACTCACTAGATTTTTATAGCTTGTTCATAATTACAGAATTTTGTTTATTGTGGATTTTGTCAATAAAAATTTCAAAGTTTTATCTTCAAAATTTGTATTATCTAAGAAAAGTTAATCTGTTATTTTGTAGGTATTTTTATAACTACTTCTGTTCCCTTTCCTACTACACTTTTTATATCTATACTTCCACCATTTTTATCTAATATTTCTTTTGCAATAGATAAACCTAAACCTGTTCCTCCCATTTCTCTTGTACGTGCTTTGTCTACTCTATAGAATCTTTCAAATATTCTTGATAAATCTTCTTCTGGGATTCCTATTCCATTGTCAAATATTTTTATATATGCATCATTATATACAAAACCTACATAAATTTTTATTTCTCCATTTTCTTTTGTATATTTTATACTATTTGTTAAAATATTTAAAATTACTCTTTCTATATCATCTTTGTCTGCATATACTAGTGGTACATCTGCTGTTACAAAACATTTTACATCATGATTCTTTTTCTTTATTTCTATTGCAAGTTTTTCTTGGCATTTTTTTACTAATTCTCCTAAGTCAAATTGTACCTTTTTTGTTTTATTCTTATTATTATCATATCTTGATAATGTTAAAAGATCTGTTACAAGTCTTGCCATTCTTCTTGATTCTGTTGCTATTACATTTAAGAATTTTTCTTGTGTTTCCTTGTCATAATCTCCTTCTAATAATGTATCTGCATATCCCATGATTGATGTTATTGGTGTTTTTAGTTCGTGTGATACATCTGCTACAAATTCTTTTTGCATATTGTCTAGTTTTACATGTTCTGTTATATCTTGGATTACTGCAATTACTCCTTCTGGTCTTTCTATTTCATCTTTAAATGGTGCAAAGTATATATCTACATATTTATCTTCTACTTCTAATCTTTGTTCTGTTGATGTCCAATTTTCTAGATATATTATTTTTTCCATATTTATATTTAAATTAAATTTTGAAAATATGTCATCAAATGTGTTATCTTCTGGTCTTATACTTAATAATTGTTTTGCTGCTGGATTTATTAGGATTATTTCTCCTTCTCTGTTAAATGCTATTATTCCATCTGTCATGTGTAATAAGATTGTTTCTATTTGATTTTTTTGTGTTGATACTTCACTTAATTTTTCTTTTAACTCTGATGTCATTGCATCTATTACATTTTCTTTTCCGATTACTGTTTTGTCTCCACTTTTCATTAGTTTGTCTACTGGATATATGATTACATATTTTGATATTATTTTTCCTATAATTAGTGTTAGTAATATTGATATCACTAATATTGCTATAGTTGCAAAGATAATATTTTTGGAAATATTTGCTGTTATTTCTTCTTGTAAGTTGTTGTTTTTTATTATTTGAATACATGTAATTCCTAATATACTAATTAGTAATATTGTTGTTAATATAATACTAATAATTATTTTTAATCTTGTTTTTTTGAACATTTTATTTCCCTTCTATTTTAAGAGTTTTTACTTCTCAACTCTTTTATTTCTTGCCATATTTTTTCTTCTACATTTTTTGTTGATACTTTAAATGCATTTTTTCCCATTTCTTCTTTTTTATTTTTATTTAATACAATTTCTTCTATTTTTGTGTTTAAATCTACTGTGTTTAGTTCATCATTTTTTATTATTATTGCTGCATTTTTGTTTGCTAATACTTTTGCATTATACATTTGGTGGTCTCCACTAACATTTGGTAATGGTACTAATATTGATGGTTTTGCTAAATTTGCTATTTCTGTTATTGTCATTGCTCCACTTCTTGATACTATTAAATCTGATACATTCATTATTTCTTCCATATTGTATATATATGGTACAATCTTAGTATTTTCTATATAATTGATATTTATGTTTGCATCTTCTAATTTTTCTTTTATTATATCATATTGTTTTGGTCCTGTTGCCCATATTATTTGATATTCTTTGTTTAATTTATTTTTTATTATTCCCATTATTGCTTCATTTATTTTTTGTGCTCCTTGGCTTCCTCCAAATATTAGGACTAGTGGTTTTTCGTTGTTTAATCCTAATTCTTTTTTTATTTTTTCTATTTGTGAATTTGTGTATTCTTGTTTTTTTATTTTTACAGGTGTTCCTGTATGTACTATTTTTTTTGCATTTGGAATTCTTTCTTTTGCGTCTTCAAATGATATTAGAATTATATCTGTTTTTTTAGCTAACATTTTTACAGCTTTTCCAGGGAAACTATTGCTTTCATGTAGCATTGTTGGAATTTTTAGGTTGTGTGCTGCTAAAATTGTTGCTCCACATATGTATCCACCTGTTCCTATTACAATATCTGGTTTTAAATCTTTTAGTATTTTTTTTGCTTCTCCATATCCTTTTAAAGTTTTATACATCTTTTTTATATTTTCTATTGTTAGTTTTTTGCTTAATCCATATGCATCTATTGTTTTTAGCTTAAAACCTGCTCTTGGTACTAGGTCATTTTCTAGTCCTCTTGTTGTTCCTATAAATGTTATTTCTGATTTTGGTTCTTCTTGTTTTATTTTGTTTGCTATTGCTAATCCTGGGTTTATGTGCCCTGCTGTTCCTGCTGCTGCTATGACTACTTTCATATTTTATCTCCTTTCAGGGATTTTAAGGACCGTCCCCTATTCCCTGTTCCCTATTTCCTAGTTTTGGGTTGCTTTTGCACTTGCTCTTGAAATATTGAGCAATACTCCCATCTCGCACAGTAATATAAATAATGCTGTTCCACCGGTAACTAAAGAATGGTAATGGCATTCCTGTTGCTGGCATTGATGATGTTACTACTGCTATATTTATTATTACTTGTATTGCAATTAGTGCTGTTATTCCAACTGCTACTAAGCTTCCAAACATGTCTGGTGCTTTCATTGCAATTAGTGTTCCTCTCCATATAAATACTGCAAATAGTATTAAAATTGCTGCACATCCTATAAAACCTAATTCTTCTCCTATTATTGAAAAGATAAAGTCATTATGTGGTTCTGGTATATATAAATATTTTTGCTTACTTTCTCCTAGTCCTACTCCAAATAATCCTCCTGAGCCTATTGCATATAAACTTTGGATTACTTGCCATCCATCTCCTGTCGCATCTTGCCATGGGTCTAAAAATGTTAATACTCTTTGTAGTCTATATGGTTGTATTATTACTAATACTATTATTGCTGGTATTAAAAAGCTTCCTGCTCCTAAAAAGTGTTTAAATTTACATCCCGCTACTATCATCATTATAGATACTATTCCTAAAATTACTATTGATGCACTAAAGTGTGGTTGTAATAGTAATAACCCAATTATTGGTATTACCATTGCAAAATGTTTTATAAATCCTTTTCCTATTTTTGGTAGGTCATCTCTGTTTTTTACTAATATTCCTGCGTAAAATATTATCATAAAAAATTTTACAAATTCTGATGGCTGTACAGATAATTCTCCTATATATATCCATCTTTGTGCTCCATTTGTTTTTGTTCCTATTACTAATACTAGTACTAATAATATTATTGATATGAACCATGCTTGCTTATAAAACTTTTGATAGAACCTATAGTCTATTTTTGAAATTATAAACATTGCTATGACTCCAAGTATTCCAAAGGTTAGCTGTCTCTTAAAGTAATAGTAACTATCAGCTGTTTCTGCTAATGCTGATGGCGAACTTGCTGATAGTAACATTACTAATCCAATTCCTAATAATAGGATTATTGTTATCAATAGTGTAAAATCCATTGGATTATTTAAGAAACTTGAGAATCTGCCTATTTTCTTTTTTGTCATTACAAACCTCCCTATCTCTTTTGTTTTAATTCCTATTTTCTATAATACGATTTTATTTTTCTGTTTGGGAAACAGTATAAAAATTTTAAGTTATTTCTATTTAACTAATTTTTCTTTTTTAAATTATTTTTAATCCTATTATGCATAATAGTAATGTTATAATGCTAAATACTATTACAACTTTACTTTCTTTCCATCCTGATAATTCAAAATGATGGTGTAATGGTGCCATTTTGAAGAATCTTTTTCCTGTTGTTTTAAAATATACTACTTGAATGATTACTGATAATGTTTCTAATACTGGTACAAGTGCTATTACAAGTAATAGTAGTGGCATTTTTAAATATAATGCTAATCCTGATATTACTCCTCCTAATAGTAATGAACCTGTGTCTCCCATAAATACTTTTGCTGGGTGTAAGTTAAACATTAAAAATCCTATTGTTGCTCCTATTACTATACTTCCAAATATTGATACTTCTGGCATCCCTATTTTTATTCCTATTACTGTTAATGCTGTTATTATAATTGATGATATACTTGATGATAACCCATCAATTCCATCTGTTAAGTTTATTGCATTTGTTGTTGCAAGAATTACTACTATTGCTGCTGGTACATATATATATGTTGGTAGTGTTATATATGTTTTTACTATTGGTATATATGTGTCTGTTCCTATTTCTAATCCTTGAGTTAAAAATAATACATATGCTACTGATATTACTAATAATCCTAGCATTTTATAACTTGGTTTTAATCCGTCTGTATTTTTTAATACTAATTTTTTATAATCATCTATAAATCCTATTGCTCCAAATCCTATTGTTAGTAATAATAGTGGTATTAAATTTTTGGCTAAATCTACTCTTCCTGTTATTAGTAAATATATATATGTTCCTATTACAGAAATTATCATTGTTACTATTATGATAATTCCTCCCATTGTTGGTGTTCCTTGCTTTTTTAGATGTGATGCTGGGCCGTCATCTCTTTCTATTTGACCTACTTTTAATTTTTTTAGTATCGGTATTATAATACTTGCGAGTATTACCGATATTACGAATGTTATTAGTAATATTTCTATTTCAAAACTCAATTTTCTCAAACCTTTCTGCTTTTATTTCTTTTGTTTTAATCTATTTTTTATTATTTTTTTCTTTTTTCTCTAATTTTGAAATAATGTCTCTTACAATAATTCTTTCATCAAATGGATATTTTACTCCATTTATTTCTTGATATGGCTCATGACCTTTTCCGGCAAGTACTATTATATCTTTTATGTTTGCCATTTTTATTGCTTTTTCTATTGCTTTTGTTCTGTCTACTATGACTTCATAATTTCCTTTTGTCTTTTTTATTCCTTCTTCTATTTGCTTTATTATTTCTTCTGGCTCTTCTGTTCTTGGATTGTCTGATGTTATTATTGTATAGTCTGCTATTCTTCCTGATATTTCTCCCATTATTGGTCTTTTTCCTGAGTCTCTATCTCCTCCACATCCAAATACTGATATTACTCTTCCTCTTGTATAACTTTTTACTGCTTGTAATATATTTTCTAAACTTTCTGGTGAATGTGCATAATCAATCATTATTGGTATTTCTAGTTTGTTGTCTACCATTTCTGATCTTCCTGGTACTCTTACTTCAAGTAAGGCTTCTTTTACTACTTCTGCTGGTACATTGAATTTTTTAGCTACACATATTGCTGCTAATGAATTATATACACTAAATCTTCCCGGTATTCCTGTTCTTACTCTATCATTTTGTTCTGTTATTTTTACTCTAAAATCTACATATGAATTTGTTATTGTAACATCTTTTGCTAGTAATTTTGCAAAATTGTCTATTCCATATGTTGTTATATCACTATCTGGGAATAGTTTTGGTATTTTTGCTCCATATAAGTCGTCTACATTAACAATTCCTGTTTTACACATTTTGAATAGTTTTAATTTTGATTGGAAATAATCTTCCATATCTGGGTGTTCATTTGGGCTGATATGATCTTCTGAGAAGTTTGTAAATATTACTATGTCAAAATCACATCCATCTACTCTGTGTAATTTTAAACTTTGTGATGATACTTCCATTACTACAACTTCTACACCTTCATCTGCCATCATTTTAAACATTTGTTGTAATTCTAAACTTTCTGGTGTTGTTCTGTCACTATCTTTTATCTTCTTATCACCAATATATGTTGCTATTGTTCCAATTAGTCCTACTTTTTTTCCTGCTTTTTGTAATATTTCTTTTATCATGAATGTTGTTGTTGTTTTTCCTTTTGTTCCTGTTACACCTATTAGTTTGAATTTTTTTGATGGGTTTTCATAGAAGTTTGATGATGTAATTGCTAGACCTTCTCTTGTGTCTTTTGCCATTACAAT
This sequence comes from uncultured Clostridia bacterium, assembly GCA_904384245.1. GTDB lineage: Bacteria > Bacillota > Clostridia > TANB77 > CAG-508 > CAG-269. The sequence goes on along the minus strand of CAJFJM010000003.1, from coordinate 50,783 downwards.
TATTATATTTTCTGGTATTTTTAATGCTTTTAAATCACATCCTTCTTCTACCATTACTGCTATTGCTCCATTTTCAATTGCATTTGATATAAATTCATGCCCATCTGCTTTGAAACCTTTTATTGCTACAAATAGATAGCCTTCTTTTATGTTTTTAGAATTGCTTTCAATTCCTTTTATGTCTATACTTAAATCTCCTCTTACTTTTAGGCCTTCTAGCCCTACAAGCATTTTCTTTAATTCCATTTAGAATCATTCCTTTCGTTTTTTATATTAAATACGAATTTTCGCTTTTAATTTGCTTTATTATATAACTATTTTTCTTTTTTGTATAGTTTTTTTAATAATTTTGAATATTTAAATTTTTAATTCTTTCCATTGCTTTTATTGTATTTTCTCTTGTTCCAAATGCTGTTAATCTAAAATATCCTTCTCCATGTGGTCCAAATCCACTTCCTGGCGTTCCTACAACATTTACTTCTTCTAATAATTTATCAAAAAATCCCCATGAAGTTAATCCATCTGGAACTTTTAGCCAGATATATGGTGAGTTTATTGCTCCATATACTTTAAATCCTGCTTCTTCTAGCCCTTCTTTTATAATTTTTGCATTTTCTTTATAGTATTTTATATTTTCTTCTATTTGTTTTTTTCCTTCTTTAGTATATGTTGCTTCTGCTGCTCTTTGTACTATATATGATACACCATTGAATTTTGTACATGTTCTTCTATTCCATAAATTGTTTAAACTTATTTCTTCTCCATTTTTTGTATATCCTTTTAGATTTTTTGGTACAACTACATATGCGCATCTTACTCCTGTAAATCCTGCTGTTTTAGAATAACTTTTAAATTCTATTGCTACATCTTTTGCTCCTTCTACTTCATATATACTATGTGGAATTTCTTTTTCTTCTATAAATGCTTCATATGCTGAATCATAAAGGATTATTGATTTATTTTCTTTTGCATAATCTATCCATTTTTTTAGTTCTTGTTTATTTAGAACTGTTCCTGTTGGATTGTTTGGAAAACATAAATATATCATATCTACTTTTTCTTTTGGTAATTCTGGCTTAAAGTCGTTTTCTGCTGTTACTGGTAGATAAACTATATTTTCATATATTCCTTTTTCTTTATTATATTTTCCGCTTCTTCCTGACATTACATTTGTGTCTAAATATACTGGATATACTGGGTCTGTTATTGCTACTTTATTTTCTTTTGCAAAAATGTCTACAATATTTCCGTGTATCACATTTTGCACCGTCTGATACAAATATTTCATCTTCTGATATATCTATATTTCTCGCTTTATAATCATTTTCTACAATTGCTTTTCTTAAAAAATCATATCCTTGTTCTGGTCCATATCCTTTAAATCCTTCCTGAGTTCCTATTTCATCTACTGCTTTGTGCATCGCTTCTATACATGCTGGTACTATTGGTTTTGTTACATCTCCTATTCCTAATTTGATAACTTCTTTTTCTGGATTGTTTTTTGTATATTCTGCTACCTTTTTTGCTATTGTAGAAAATAGGTAGCTATCTTGTAATTCTAAAAAATTTTCATTTATATAACTCATAATAATCCTCCTTCAAATACTGTTACTGCTGGTCCTGTCATGTATACATGGTTGTCTTGTTTGTTCCATTCTATTTCTAAATCTCCTCCGAGTAACTCTACTTTTACTTTTCTGTCTGTTTGATTGTTTATACAGCAAGATACGACACTTGCACATGCTCCTGTGCCACATGCTAATGTTTCTCCTGCTCCTCTTTCCCATACTCTCATTTTTATATTGTTCTTGTCGATTATTTGAATAAATTCTACATTTATTCTTTTTGGAAAATGTTTGTCTATTTCTATGACTTTTCCATATTTTTCTACATCAAAATCTTTTACTTCGTCTACGATAGTAATTGCATGTGGATTTCCCATTGATACACAAGTAAAGTTGAATTGTTTTCCTTCTGCTTCTAGTTTTAAATTTTTTACTGGATTTTCGTTGGAATCAACTGGAATTTTTTCTGGTTCTAATATTGGCTCTCCCATGTCTACTTTTACTGTGCTTACTTTTCCTTCTTTTGTGTTTAGTTTTAATTTCTTTAGTCCTGCTAGTGTTTCTATGGTTATTTCTGTTTTGTTTGTTAGTCCTTTGTCATAGACAAATTTTCCTACACAGCGTATTCCATTTCCACACATTTCTGCCTCACTGCCATCTTGATTGAACATCCTCATTTTAAAGTCTGCAACATCACTTTTGCATATTAGTATTAGTCCGTCTGAACCTATACCAAAGTGCCTGTTACTAACAAATTGAGCTAGGTCTGATTCGTTTTCTATTTTTTGATGGATGGCATCAATATAGACATAATCATTCCCTAGCCCTTGCATTTTTGTAAATTTAATCATTTTTTTCACCCTCTTTAGGTAATTATTAGCTGGAAAAATATATTTATATTTTTCTAGTTCAAATATTATCACATTATTTTTTATTTGTAAATACTTATTTTTAGAACCTAAATTTGATTTAAAACCTAAATGTGATTTTTTGATTGATGAAAAAGCATTATCTTTGATGAAAGATGGTGTTATCCTTATAAATTGTAGTAGAGGCGAATTAGTAGATACAAATGCTTTAATTGAGCATCTAACTTCAGGTAAAATTGGTGGTGTAGGTCTAGATGTATATGAAAACGAAGAAGATTTCTTCTTAAAAGATATGTCTAGTAGCTATAAACGTGATAAAAACTTATCTTTACTAATTTCTATGCCTAATGTAATTATTACTTCTCATCAAGCTTTCTTTACTTCTGAGGCTTTACATAAAATTGCAAGTGATACTTGTCAAAATATTTCTGAGATATTTAATTCTGGCGAGTGTAAAAATGAGCTTAAATAGTTTTTAAGAAAGAGAATATTTACTTTTAAGTTGAGTAAATATTCTCTTTTTTAAATAATTTTAGACAGCTTCTTTTCTTTTAATTCATTTCTACTTTTCCTATAATATCAGAAATATTTTCTATATTGTATTTTTTCATATATTCTTCTATTCCCTCTATTGTTTTTATACTTGTGTATGGGTCTATAAAATTGCCTGCTCCAATTGATACTGTTGTTGCTCCTGCTAGCATAAATTCTATAGCATCTTCGCCAGATACAATTCCTCCTAAGCCCATTATTGGAATTTTAACTGCTTGTGCTACTTGATATACCATTCTTACTGCTACTGGTTTTATTGCAGGTCCTGATAATCCTCCTGTATTATTTGCAAGTACTGGTTTTCTTTTGTGTATATCTATTTTCATTCCTAGTAATGTATTTATTAGTGATACTGCATCTGCTCCTCCATCTTCTACTCCTTTTGCTATGCTTGCTATATCTGTTACATTTGGTGTTAATTTTACAATTAGTGGTTTTTGCAAGACTTTTCTTACTTCTTTTGTTACTATTTTTACTCCTTCATAAGTATTTCCGAATGCCATACATCCTTCTTTTACATTAGGACATGATAAATTAAGTTCTACTCCATCAATATCTAATGTGTTTAATATTTTGCATAATTCTACATATTCATCTATTGTGCTTCCACATGCATTTACAATTATCTTAGTATCAAATTTTCTTAAGAATGGTAGGTCATTTTGTGCAAAATATTCAACACCTGGATTTTGAAGTCCTATACTATTTAACATTCCACTTGCTGTTTCACATACTCTTGGTGGCTTATTTCCACTTTTGGGCTTTAGAGATGTTCCTTTTGTAATTATTGCTCCTAGTTTTCCTAGGTCAAAAAAATCTGCATATTCTCTTCCATAGCCAAATGTCCCTGATGCTACTGTTACAGGATTTTTCATTTCTATTCCTGCAAAATTTATTTTTGTATTCATTTATTTTTTTCCTCCATTTCTTTATTCTTTCTTGCATATTCATTTGCTATTGCTAAATATATTGTAAATCCTGGCATTTTTTATTCCTCTTTTCTTTTTACTACTTGTATTTTTATTAGTATTTTTTTATTATGATTATTTTATTATTTAAGTTTGTGTAAAAACAAAAATTGCATAGTATTTTTAATGAATTTAAGCTAAATTTCTACATCTTTCGCATTAAATACTGGTCCACCTTTGCATACATGAAAATATTCTGGTGCTTCTTTTGGACTTTTTGCTGTTTTTACTGCACATCCTAAGCATACACCTAGACCACATGCCATTTTTTCTTCTAATGAAATTTGACAGTTAATATTATTTTCATTTGCATACTTTTGGATTGCTTTTAACATTGGAAGTGGTCCACATGCATATATGCAATCATATTTTTCTTTTTTCATATCTTTTATTAGATAATCAATTGCAAATCCTTTATTTTTATAGCTTCCTTCATCTGTTGTGATAACTAAATTATCTGTTACTTTTGCGAATTCTTTTTCTAACATTACATATTCTTTATTTCTAAAGCCTAAATATCCTGTTACTTGTTTATTATTTTCTTTGGCTTCTTTTGCTAGTTCATATAAAGGAAATATTCCAATTCCTCCTCCGATTATGGCTATTTTATTATATTTTTCTGTTTTAAATGTTCCAAACCCTAATGGACCTACAATGTCAATTTGGTCTCCAACTTCTTTTCTAGATAATAAATCTGTTCCTTTTCCTTTTACTTGGAATATAAATTCTAAAATTCCATTTTCTTTATCTAAATTATAAATACTTATTGGTCTTCTTAAAAAAGGTTCTACCTGGTCTGTTACTCTTATTTCAATAAAATTTCCAGGTTTTGCATTTTGTACAATTTCACTTGCTTTTACACTAAATTTATAAATTCCTTTTATAATTTCCTCTTTGTGCTCTAGTTGAGCAAATACTTGCTTTGGCATCTTTTTCCTCCTTTAGGGA
>CAJFJM010000003.1:0-45818 GCA_904384245.1 uncultured Clostridia bacterium | reverse complement strand
CTTAAAATCCCTTCTAGAAGGGATTTTAAGGACCGTCCCTAAATCGCTCTTAATTCTTCTTTCATTCTTATTGCTTCTGCTCTTGTTGCTTCTGCAAATTCTTCTTCTGTGTATTTTGTTTTCCATAAATCTGATTTATATGCATATATTAGTCCTCGTGAACTGTTTACTATTCCTCCTATTCCGTTTTTGTCAAAGCCTAATGCTATGTCTTTTGCTTTTCCTCCTTGGGCTCCATATCCTGGGATTAGGAAAAATGTGTGTGGGGCTATTTTTCTTAAATTTTGTAATTCTTTTGGATATGTTGCTCCTACAACTGCTGATATACTGCTGTATCCATATTTTCCTCTTAGATTTTCTCCCCATTTTTCCACAAGTTGTGCTACTTTTGTGTATAATTCTTCTCCATCTTCTAGTTTTAAGTCTTGTATTTCTTTTGATGATGGGTTTGATGTTTTTATTAGTATAAATACTCCTTTATTGTATTTTTCGCAATCTTCTATGAATGGCTTTATACTGTCTATTCCCATGTATGGATTTAATGTTACAAAATCTACGTCATATATTCCTATTTCTTTTTCTTCTATTTTTGTTTTGCCTAAAAATGCATTTGAATATGCTTTGGCTGTTGTTCCTATGTCTCCTCTTTTTATGTCTGCTATTACTAACATTCCTTTTTCTTTGGCATATTCACATGTTTCTTTAAATGCTCTTATTCCTTCTAATCCATACATTTCATAAAATGCTATTTGTGGTTTTACTGCTGGAATTATATCATATGTTGCATCTATAAGTTTTTTATTAAATTCAATTATTGCTTCTGATACTCCTATTAAATTTTTTGGATATTTACTTTTTATGCATTCAGGTATCATTTCATATCTTGGGTCTAAACCTATTACTGTTTTGTTGTCTTTTTCTTTAATTTGTTCAATAAGTTTGTCCATTATATTCATTTTACTATTTTCCTCCTATTAGTTTAATAATAAAATTTACTTGTTTAATTTGTTTTTCACTAAATTTCTTTTGATTGATATACAATTTTTCCATTTACTATTGTATATTTTACTTTTCCTTTTAATTTTTTTCCTATAAATGGACTATTTTTTGATTTTGAAACAATCATTTCTTTTGTGTACACATATTCTTCATTTGGGTCAAATATTGTTATATCTGCTTTTTTTCCTTCTTCTATACTTCCTGTTATGTTGTCTATGTGTAAAAGCTTTGATGGTGTATATGATGTTAGTCTTACTAAGTTTAAATAATCTATGTGTCCTGGTTCTACTAGGTTCATTATTTCTGCTGGAAGTGCTGTTTCAAAACCTATTATTCCATTTGGTGCTTTTGATAGTTCTACATTTTTTTCTTCCTCACTATGTGGGGCATGGTCTGTTATTATGCAGTCTATTGTTCCTTCTTTTAGTCCTTCTATTATTGCTTGTCTATCTTTTTCTTCTCTTAGTGGTGGATTCATTTTTGCATTTGTTCCTGTTTTTAATACTTCTTCTACTGTAAATGTAAAATAGTGTGGACATGTTTCACAAGTTATTTTTACTCCTCTTTTTTTGGCATCTCTTATCATATTCTTGCTTGTTTTTGTGCTTATGTGGCATATGTGTCCTCTTACATTATTTGTTTCTGATATTACTATTTCTCTTGCTGCCATTATTTCTTCCGCTTCTGGTAATACTCCTTGTACTCCTAATTTGTCCGCTACTTTTCCTGCATTTATTGCTCCTGCTGATACTGATTTTTCTTCACAGTGTGATGCTACAAATGTTCCTAATTTGTCTGCTTCTATCATTGCTTGTCTCATCATTTTGCTATTTACAACTGGCATTCCATCATCAGAAAATGCTATTGCTCCTGCATCTCTTAATTGTTTGAAATCTACTATTTCTTCTCCTTTTTCTCCTTTACTTACAGATGCATATGGCAAAATATTACATAGATTTACTCTTTTTGCTTCTGCAATTATTTTTTGTAAAGTTTCGCTATTATCTGGTGTTGGTTTTGTGTTAGGCATTGGGCATATTGTTGTAAATCCTCCTGCTACTGCACTTTTTGAACCTGTTTCTATTGTTTCTTTGTGTTCGAATCCTGGCTCTCTTAAATGACAGTGCATGTCTATCATTCCTGGAATTATTTTTAAGTTTGTACAATCTATTTCTTGGTCTACATTTTCTTTAATATTTTTTGCTATTTTTGATATTTTGTCATTTTCTATTAGTATATCATATATATCATCTAGCTTGTTTTTGTAGTCTATGACATTTCCATTTTTTAATAATATTTTCATGATTTCTCCTTTTAATATATTATTTTTTTGTTTAGATTTAAATTCTTATTTTATGTTTTTAATTTTATAATTGTTTTTTGTCTTATGATTATTATCTTTATAATTATTTTTGTCTAATGGTTATATTTTTTATCTATTATCTTTCTATTCTTTCTTCACAATATTTACATCTATATATTCCATTTTCTCTATCTGTTAATTCACATATTTGTGGTAATTCTTGTTCTATTGATGTTATACATCTTGGATTTTTGCATTTTACTATATTTACTAGTTTTTCTGGTAGACTTGGATGAAATTTTTCTATTATTTTTCCTTCTTGAATTTTATTTATTGTTATATTAGGGTCTAAATATCCTAATATATCTAAGTTTATGCTTGTATTTTCATCGATTTTTATTATATCTTTTTTTCCTGTTTTTTTACTTTTAGCATTTTTAATTATTGCAACTTGTGTGTCTAAATCTCCTAAGTTTAGATATTTATATATTTCTAGACTTTTTCCTGCTTTTATATGATCAATTACATATCCATTTTTTATACTATCTATGTTCATTTTTTATTTCTTTCCTTTCCTTATAGTCTATAGTCTTAACTTATTTTAAGTTGAATTGTTTATGTATCATTTTTTTAACAAAGTGACTTACATTTTTAACTTATTTTTTAGAAATTTTCTAATTATTTAATCTCTAATAATTTTAAAATTAAAGCCATTCTAATATATTTTCCATATTTTGCTTGTTTAAAATAGCATGCTCTTTTATCATCATCTACATCTGTTGAGATTTCATTTACTCTTGGTAATGGGTGCATTATACATAAATCTTCTTTTGCATTTTTTAATTTTTCTTTGTTTAAGATATAATAGTCTTTTAATCTGATATAGTCATCTTCATTAAAAAATCTTTCTTTTTGCACTCTTGTCATGTATAAAATGTCTAGGTCTTGCATATATTCTTCTATATCATTTGTTTCATAATATTCTATTTTATTTTTTTCTAATATATCTGTTTTTATATAATCTGGTAACTTTAGCTCTTTTGGTGAAATTAGTATGAATTTAATATTTTGATATCTTGACATTGCACTTATTAAAGAATGAACTGTTCTTCCGAATTTTAAATCACCACAGATTCCTATTGTTAAATTAGATAATCTGTGTTTTTCACATTGAATTGTTAATAAATCTGTTAATGTTTGTGTTGGATGGTTGTGTCCTCCATCTCCTGCATTTATTATTGGTACTTCTGATTTCATTGCTGCAACTAATGGTGCTCCTTCTTTTGGGTGTCTCATTGCTATGATGTCTGCATATCCACCCACTACTCTTACTGTGTCTGCTACACTTTCTCCTTTTGATACTGAACTTGAACTTGCTGATGAAAATCCTAGTACATTTCCTCCTAGTTCCATCATTGCAGCTTCAAAACTTAGTCTTGTTCTTGTGCTTGGTTCATAAAATAATGTTGCTAGTTTTTTTCCTTCGCATTTTTTTGCGTATTTTTCTTTGTTTTTTATGATGTCTTTTGCTACTTCTATAAGTTCGTCAATTTCTTGTGTTGATAAATCTTTGATATCAATTAAATGTTTCATTTTTGCCTCCTTATTATTTTTCTTTTTTGATAATATCATATATTTTTTTAATAATCTAGTATATTTAAAATTTTATTTGTTAAATTTGAATACTATTATCTTGTAACGTTAAATTTGAAAATTTTAATTGCAATTCAATTTAAACGTTACAGTTCGCAGCCATAAAATAAGCCGCCATCTAAGTAAGTTGTTATATGAATTTTTTAATTTTTGGCTCAACATTCAATAAAAGTTTATGATAATTGACTTATATATTTTTTTATATTATTATAAATTTAAAATTGAGACACATGTCTCCAAATTAAATTTAGAAAGGAATGAATTTTATGTCTGATATTATGTCTTATTTGTTTGATACAAAAGCTGTTAGATTTTGTGAGGAGAATAAACCTTTTTGGTATACTTCTGGAAAGATTGGTCCTTATTTTATAAATACTCATTTTGTCTATGGAAGTGAAAAAGAGGCTTCTGATTTATTGGCTTTTATTGATGAAGCATTGTCTGATAAATTGACTTTGCCTAAAAAAGTTTTTCAAAAAGTTCTAAAACAATATGAAGAAAATAAAATTTATCATAATGTTATTGATACAATGAAAGATTATATTTTAAAAAATATTGATGTTTCAGAAATTGATTTTGTCTCTGGTGGTGAGAGAAGAGATTGGTTTTTTTCTAATATTATTGCTTATCTTTTGGGGAAACCTCATATTTCTATATATAAAGATTTGTCTACTGTTGTGAGCAGTTGTGATTTTGAAAAGACTGAGACTGTTTCATCTATAAATGGTAAAAGTGTTTTACATATTGCTGATTTGGTTACTGTTGCTTCTAGTTATATTAGGGCTTGGATTCCTGCTATTAGAAATGCTAATGGTGTTATGAAGTGGTCTTGTGTTGTTGTTGATCGTATGCAGGGCGGTAAGGAGAGAATTGAGAATGAGGGTGCTAAATTTCTTTCTTTGGTTAATGTTGATAATACTTTGTTTGAGACAGCTTATAAAAATAATATTATAAATGAGAATCAGCTTGAGATGCTTGAGAAGTTTTTTGAGAATCCTGATGAGAGTATGAGGGAGTTTTTGATTGAACATCCTGAGTTTTTGGAGGGTGCTTTGCATTCTTGTGATGAAAAAACTGCTAAAAGGGCTAAGTTGTTGGTTGATGGGAATTTGTATGGGTTGAATTAGTTTTTTTGTGTGTGCTGCTTGCTTTTGGGGAGAAGGGGGATATTTTAAAAATTTGCAGATAATATAACGGCTCCATTTCATAATTAAGAAGTTCTATGCGAAAAATTGGAACCTTTTTCTTCTGCTAAAATCATATGGATATGATTTTACAGGAACATTATTCCAATTATTTCGCAAAGAACTTCTAAATTATTCCATGTCGCACGTTATATTATCTGCAAATTTTTAAAATATCCCCCTTCTCCCGTCAGCAAGTTACGCTGTTTTTCATTTGCTTTTTTACTTTTTTCTTGTTTCTTCTTGTTTCTTCTTGTTTTTTATTATTTTTTATTTTTTTATTATTTTTTATTTTTTTATTATTTTTTTCTTAGCAATACTTTGTATTGCTTGCGTGAGTTTGTTGTTTTTTATATTTTTTCAAATTTTCCGTTTTTGTAAATTAGTGTTGTTTTTTCATTTGTGAAAAATGGGAGTAGTTCGTTTGGGACTTTTATGGTGTTTTCTTTTCCGTAGGTTAGAATTGTGTGGTTTTCTTGGTGGTCTTTTATTTTGTATTTTGTGTTTGGGTCTATTTGTTGTATGTTGCTTTCTTTTATGAAGTTTTCTTGTATTTTTTTGTATTCTTGTATTCCTACCATGTTGTTCATAAATTTGTCAGTTAGCTCTTGTTCTATGTTGTATGTTCCGTTTTGGTATCTTAGTATGTAGTCATTTCCTATTTTGTTTTTTATTTCTTGGGGTAAGTTTGTTTCTTCAAATATTTTGTTGGTTTCTGTGTTTTGTAGATATACTCCGTTTGAACTGAAGTCTACTACTTGGTATAGTCCGTTTTCTTGGTTTACTGCTTCTAAGCTTGTTTCTTTTTGTTGAAGTTTCAATTGATTTTCTCCTTTGCTATTTTTTTCTAAGTAGTCTGTTAGTTCTGTTAGAAAGTTTTGTATGAAGTCACTTTCTTTTACTTTGTTTAATAGATTGTTGAATATTTCTAAATTCAATAAGCATCACCTTCCTAGTTTTATTTTTTTGTTTTTGGGAATTTGTTGTTACTTGGATTTGTAACAAAAGATTTAAAACTAGGTGTATTATATATTATTTGATGTATTATGTCAATTGTTTTGTAAACTTTCTCCTGTTTTATAATTTATTGTGATTCCTGGTTCTACATTATATACAAATACATTAAAACATACTCCTTGACCATTGTCTTCTATTGAATATGCTTCCATTTCTACTCCTGTTGCTAATAGATTTTCTCCTTCGAATATTGGGGTTACTCTGTATAGTACATGATTGTTTTCGTTTTGTTTGATGTATTCTGCAACTTTATTTTCAAATGGTAACATTCCATTTACATTGAAATATCTAGTTCCTGTGATTAAATTTAGTTCGTTTGCGTCTTCATCTGATAATTGATAGCCTATTAGATGACATCTGTTGTATAAATATTCTCCATTATATTTTGCTTGTTTCCATCCTGTTGGTTTTACATTGCTTATACTTCCTCTTTCGTCTCCTTCTGGTGGCATTGTTTCTTTGCTGATGTTTGCATATGCTACTCCACATCTTCCTAGATTGTCTAATTGGCTGTAATTTTCAAAACTTTCTTTAGTGTATTCACTTTCTTGAAAATATGGTTTATTGTTGTTTATTTCAATGTATATTTTGTCTGTATATTCTGGGATATCTTCTATACTGATATTTGTGCTTGTGTTTGTTTGATTTGATGATATTGCATTACTTGAGCTTGTTTCTACTGCAGGAGTTGTAGTATTTTCGTTTGTTGTGTTTAGTATGTCATCTCCAAATATAATACTTATTGCTAGTAATATTATTATAGTTATTATTTTTAATAATTGTTTTGATTGTTTGTTTATTTTATTTTTCTTTTTTCTACTCATTTTTTTACCTCACGTTTTTATTTTATCATAAGTATTTAATAATTTGTATATTTATCACTTTTTTTAATTTTATTTTATATAAGATAATAATTTATTGTATAGTACAATATACATTAGTTCCCTCATTTATAGTTATCCCTGCTTTTGGTGTTTGTTCTTTTATTATTGTATTTTCTTCATCTAATTCTTCTGGTTCATTTTCTATTACTAGATTTATATTGTTTTCTTTGGCTAATTGTTTGGCTTCTTTTATGTTTATTCCTGTTAGTTCTGGGACTTTTACTTGGTTTACTACTTCTATTTCTTCTTGATTTCCTTGGCTTACTTCTAAATATGGTAATATTTCGCTAAATATTTTTCCTCCTATTGGTGCTGCTACACCTCCTCCTTGGTGTCCTCCTTCTCCTGTAGGATTATATAGTGTTATTAACATTACTACTTGTGGGTCTTCTATTGGTGCTACTCCTAAAAATGATGTTACATATTTATTTGTATTTACTCCGTCTTCTGATGTTCCTGTTTTTCCTCCTATTCTGTATCCTGCTACTTTTGCATTTTTTCCTGTTCCTTCTGATACAACACTTTCCATCATACTTAATACTTTTTCTGTGGTTTCTTTTGATATTGCCGTTCCTTTTGTTTGCGTTTCTACTTCTGTTATTTCTCCTGTTTGACTGTCTACTATTTTTTTTACTACTTTTGGTTTTACAAGTGTTCCTCCATTTGCTATTGCTGATACTGCTGTTACTAGTTGTAATGGTGTTATTTCAAACCTTTGACCAAAACTTATTGTTGCAAGTTCTACTGGTCCTGCTTTTTCTTGCTTTATAAATATGCTGTTTGCTTCTCCTGGTAAATCTACTCCTGTTATTTCTAGTAGTCCAAATTTTTTTAAGTATTCAAAATATTTTGTTACTCCTATTTTTTGTCCTAGTCCTATAAATACTGGGTTACATGAGTTCATTAGTGCTTGCCTTAAACTTTCTGCTCCATGTGGTCTATAGTATCTCCAACATTTTATCCTAACTCCTGCAATTTCTATTCCTCCTGTACATGAAAATTCTCCTTGTTTATCTATGTCTGTTACAATTCCTTCTTCTAGTGCTGCAGAGGCTGTTATTGTTTTAAATGTTGAACCTGGTTCATATGTATCTGTTATCGCTCTATTTCTCCATACGGCTTGCAAACTTTTTGTTTTATCTTCTTGGCTCATACTACCCCAATTTTGTTTTAATTCGTCTGTATATGCTTCAAATGGTTCATTTAAATTATATGATGGATATGTTGCCATTCCTAGAATATCTCCATTTTTTGGGTTCATTACTACTATGTTTCCACCATCTGTACATATATTGTCAATACATGCTTCTTTTAAATGTTTTTCTATTATTGATTGGATATTCATGTCTATTGTTAATATTAAATCATTTCCATCTATCGCTGGTATGTAGTTTTCTCCTTCTGTTCCTATTTCTCCTCCTTTTGCGTCTGTGTGTCTTTTTATACTTCCTTTTGTTCCAGATAATGTTTCATCATATTTTGCTTCTATTCCATCTAAACCTTGATTATCACTTCCACAAAACCCTATTATTTGTGATGCTAAATTATTGTTTGGATAATATCTTTTTGTATCTTCATCAATGTTTATGCCTTCTGTTATGTTATTTTCATTCATCCATGTTCTTAATGTATCTGTTTTTTCTTTATCTACTTTTTTTACAATTGTTTCTATTGAACTTCTTTTTGTTACTTTTTTTAATACTGTTTCATAATCTAATTCAAAAATTTCTGAAAGCTTTTTAGCTACTTTTTCTTTATCTTCTTTTTTGATATTTCCTGGATTTACTGTTACAGTTTCTACTGTGCTACTTACTGCAAGTATATTTTCTCCTGTACAATCATATATTGTACCTCTTTTAGGATTTATGCTTCTATCTAATGTTTGCTGTTCATATGCCATTTCTGATAATTCTTTCCCTTGAACAAATTGTATAAATCCTATTTTTCCTATTAGTAGTGCTATAATTAAAAATGCAATGAATAGTATATTTCTTATTCTTTTTTTCATTGATAGTTTTAGTTGCATTTTATTCACCTCTAAATAATTTTATTTAGAGATTTATTTTTTATTCCACTTGTTCGGATATTAGGGACAGGCAATTTTGTCCGAGTGAACATTGTGGACAAAATTGAGTGTCCTTAACGTTCATTTTTTCATACATAAAAAACACTTATTTTTGCATAGCTATAATTAAAATTTTTAATTATTTGCTAGACGAAAATAAGTGCTGTGTTATTATTTTACAATTAATTTCCAAATATTTTGTCTATGATTTTTTCAAACCAATTTTTATCGTCTTCTTCTTTTATTGTTATCTTTTCTGAAGCTGATTCTATGTAGTCTTTTTTTGGCAAGGTTATATATACTGTTTGTTTATTTGTTAATTTACTCATTGCTAATTTTTCTTTTGCTTGTTGTTCTATATTGCTTAAGTTTAAGCTGTTTTCTATATTTACTTCTGTTTGCTCATTTTCCTTTTCTAAACTTGCTAATTCCTTTTTTTGGTCTTGGATTTCACTAAATTTTACACTTATTTGTGAGTTTCGATAACTTATGACTAGTAATACTGCTAGAGCTACTAATGAAAACATTATTAGTTTTATTTGTTTTCTTCTTTGTTCTTTTGAGACTTTTATTTCTTGTCTTGGCACTTCTTTGACTATTTTTATTTTTTTCTTTTTATTTACTTTTGCTTTTTTGCCTCTTTTTTCTTCTGTTGGCTCTAGTTTTCTTGGGCTTGTTTCATATTGATATCTTGCTACTGCCATAAGTTATCACCTCCTTTTGACTTTTGTTTTTTATTTATTTCTTTTTGTGTTTTTATTATTTTCTTGAAATTTTCCTATTTTTAATTATTTTTATTTAGTTATAGCTTTTTATTTATTTTCAATTTTCTCAAATATTCTAAGTTTTGCACTTTTACTTCTTGAGTTTTCTTCCATTTCTTCTTTGCTTGGTAATATTGGTTTTTTTGTTATTATTTTTCCTAATGATTTTGCTCCACATACACAATATGGTAAGTCTGGTGGACATGTGCATTTTCCTTTAGCTTCTATCATTGCTTTTTTTACTGCTCTATCTTCTAGTGAATGGAATGTTATTACACATAGTCTTCCTTGTTCTTGTAACATTTCTATACAGTCTAATATTGTTTTATATAATGGTTTTATTTCATCATTTACTTCTATTCTTATTGCTTGAAATGTTCTTTTTGCTGGATGTCCATCTTTTTGCTTTGATTTTGGTATTGATTTTTCTATTATTTCTACTAGTTCTTTTGTTGTTTCTATTTCTTTGTTTTTTCTTGCTATACATATGTTTTTTGCTATTTGTCTAGAAAATCTTTCTTCTCCATATTCATATATGATGTTTGCTAGTTTTTCTTCTGGATATTCATTTATTACATTTTTTGCTGTTAAATTTTGAGTTTTGTCCATTCTCATATCTAATTCGTTTTCTCCTAAGTAGCTAAATCCTCTGTTTTTTTCGTCTAATTGATATGATGATACTCCTAGGTCTAATAATATTCCGTCTACTTTTTCTATTCCTTCTTTTTCTAGAATTTCTTTTATGTTGTCATGATTTCCATGTATATATTTTACATTTTTATATTCTGATAAATTATTCTTGGCTGCTTTTAATGCTTCTTCATCTCTGTCTATTCCAATTAGCATGCCTTTATCATTTAGCCTTTTTACTATTTCTTTACTGTGTCCTGCTCCTCCGATTGTTCCATCTATGTATATTCCTTCTGGTTTTATGTTTAGTCCTTTTATACATTCTTCTAACATTACAGGTTTATGTTTAAATTCCAAAATTCCACCTCTTAAACTTAACATTTCAGCTGGTAAAAAACTTTTTCTACCAGCTGATATCTTATTTTGTATTTTTTCTTTTGGTTTTTATTTGCTTTTGTAATGTTTTCTTTTGCTTAGTCATTTGTTAATTGACTTTTTATCTTATGATTTTAATATATTTATCTTTTGCATTCCTCTTTTGTTTATATTTTATTTATCTTTTGATTTTGTCTTTTGTCTATCCCTTTTATTTATCTTGTGTTTTGTTTTATCTGTATTCTTCTGTTAATTTTATCTTTTGTGTATATTTCTTTTGTTTAAACTTCATCTTTTGTTTTATTGTTTCTTTTGCGTTTTAAAGTGTCTTTTGTATTCTTGTCTTTTGTATATTTATCTTTTGTAATTTCTTTTTTCTTCTTTTGCATTTTTATCTTTTGTAGCTATATAAACTTTTTCAAGTTATATACCAAGATTTGCCATGTTTTCTGCTATTTCTTCTGCTGATATATTTTCATCACATTTTAACCATGTTTCTTTATTCCATATTTCTAGTCTTGTACCTACTCCTATAATTATAGCTTCTTTTTCTAATCCTGCTACAGTTCTTAGGTTTGCTGGTATTAAAAATCTTCCTTGCTTGTCTATTTCACATTCTGTTGCTCCAGCTAGGAAAAATCTTACAAAGCTTCTTGCATTTTTATCTGATAGTGGTAGTGATTTTAATTTTTCTTCAAAGTTTATCCACTCTTGTGTTGAAAACGCAAATAGACATCCATCTAACCCTTTTGTTAGAATGAATTTTTCTCCAATATCTTGTCTTAATTTTGCTGGCATTATTAGTCTTCCTTTTGCGTCTAGAGAATGTTCATATTCTCCCATTAACACTTGAGCTTCACCTCTTTTCACTTTTTACCACTTTGTACCACTTTTCTCCACTCACCTAGATTTTAATATAACTTTTTATATTTTGCAATAGTTTTTATGAATTTTTTTAAAATTTTTTCGTTTTTATCTTTTTTTATTTTTTGTTTTTTGCTTTTTCATATTATTAGTTTTACTTTGTATTTTTGTGTTATTATTAGTTCGTTTAACTTTAACTTCTGGCTTGTTATACTTTTTATATAGCTAAAAAGGAGGTTAATTATGGATAAAGTTGAAAAAGAATTAAGAAAAAATATTGGCAGAAATATTAAATTAGCAAGGTCAAAAACAAAATTTACCCAAGAAAGATTAGCAGAAAAATTACAATTATCTTCTAGATATATTAGCCAACTAGAACGTGGTATTGCTTTTGGTAGTGCTAAGACTATTGTTAATTTATGCAAAACTTTAAATATTGACTCTAATTTTTTATTTCAAGATGTTATTGATTGTAGTACTCCTTATTCTACTAAGTATATGGATGATAATTTTGTAAAGGATTATTTACAATTAAATGATTATCATAAAACCATTTTAGGTTATATAGCTAAAGATTTACTTGAATTACAAAAGAAATTTTCTGAGGATGAAATAAATAGAAAGGCATCTGCTGCTATAATGAGTGATGCCAAAAAATATTATAATAGAAAAGATGTCATTATATGATATCTTTTTCTTTTATGTTTAATCTATTGTTGTAGAAGTTCTACCTGTTCCTACTACATTTTCTTGTAATGAACGCCATGTGTTACATCCTACTATTCCATCTACTGTAAGCCCTACTCTTGATTGAAAATTTCTTACAGCTGTTTGTGTTGCCGAGCCAAATATTCCATCAAGACCTCCTGTTCGATATCCTAATGTGTTTAAATCGTCTTGTGCTATTAGTACATAATTACTTAGGCTTCCTCTTCTTAATAATGGGTATCCTCCTGTTGGACATGCTGGTGTTCCAAACCTTTTGTCAAAATGTACCCATGTTGGTGTTAAACTTATTGGTTCTACATAACTCCATATTTGTGAGTTGTTTGCACTTTCCCATAATTGTCTTCTTCTAGTTGCTGTTAGTCTTTGCCCTACATCAAAAGCTACTCCTGCATAATGTTGACTTTGATTTCCATGACCTCCTTCATATGGTCTTTTAAATGCAAAACCTACTGGTATTGGTCCACCAAATATATATCTTTGACTATTCCATGTTTGCATTGTTCTTTTTGTTGTCCATAGTGTGTTTGAATTACTTGAACCTCTAAATTCTCTTACTTTTAATGTTCCGTTTGTATTATATGGCATCGGCTCATTTTCTCCTCTGTAGTATGTTTCCATTCTATCTGTATCATTGTTAAACACTATTATCTTTGCCATAAAAAATAATCCTCCCATACATTTATATTACTTTTCTTATATTGTATGAAAGGATTTAATTTTTTGTTAATAGTCTTTAATTTTGTTTATCAGTTTTTTTATTATTTTCACAGATTTTATTTATTTCTTCAGAAACTTTATATGCTTCTTCTAAAATTTCTTGCTCTTTTGTGTCTTGTTTATCCATTAGTATCTACCTCCAATTCGGATTTCTTCATAATTTCATCAATTACTTGTGTTGCTTCTCTTCTTTCTGATTCAGATACTCTATTATTATTTTCTTCAAGTTCATATTCGTCAATGATATGTATAATTGATAAATCTTCTTCTGTTTTTTCTAATTCTCTATATTTATTGTTTATTCTTTTGGCTTCTCCTATTAAGGCTTTGGCTGTGTTTGTTCTTAAATATTTTGCTTGTAGTGTACCTCTTCCTTGGAATCTAGTTCTATCTAGTGCATCTGCATCTTTTAAGTATTTACACATTATTTTTGTTTTTTCTATGTCTTGTTCTTGTACTCCAAATTTTAGACACATATTCATAAATTCTGCTTCGTCAAATTCATTTATTTTCTTTTCTGGTTGTTCATGATATAAAATAACTGTTTTTATTATTGCAATTTCACTACTGCTAAATCCTTGTTTTTTTAAATTGTTTTCTGCAACTATTGTGCTATATTTTGCATGTTCATCTTTTCCATCTGCTCTTTTTCCACCATGATAATTTTCATATCTTCCTGAATCATGATATTTAGCAGCTTGTAATAATAATTTTTTACTTTTATCGTCTAATATTCCCTCTTTATTTGCTATCATGTATGAAAATAATGTTACATTTTGGGCATGTCTTTTTGAATGTATTCCTTTTATTGGGTATTCTGGCATTTCATCTATTTCTTTAACTATTTTTGCTATTTCTTGTTTTCCTTCTGGTCCTAAACATTCTCTTCTAAATTCTGATATATTATCTGGTTTGTTAAATTCTTCAATCCATTTTTGTAAATATTTATTATGGTTATAACCTGGTTTGGTTTTATATCCTTTATTTCCATATTCAAAACGCTGATATTTTTGCTCTTCTTCTATTGTTGTTTCTATCAACATTTGTTTACATTTATTTGCTTTTTCTGAATCTATGGTTTCTAGATTTTTAATTATTTCTTCTATTTTAGCTATTCTATCTTGTAATATTTGTGGTGAAAATAAATTATCTCTTATTTGGTCACAAAAAGTGTTACCAGTTCTATTGTTTTCTGACTCTACTATTATTTTTTTTATTAAATCTGGATTGCTGGTTCTTTTAAATTCTTTTTCTAGATTATCTATTTTTTCTTTTTCTTTTATAGCTATATGTGTTCTGTCTAGAATAGCTATTGGTAATGGTTTTATTTTTCCATCTTCTGTTTCTTTTGCAAACTCTTTTGAAGCTCTTGTAGTGTTTTGCCATATTGTATCATTTTGAGCATATTCTATTAGTAATTTTTTTCTTTCTTCTATATCATCTAGTTTTCCTTGTTTTTGTAATTCAAGGTATTTTTCTAATGAAATTTCTGGAATATATACTATATAATCTGGTTGCTTTTTATATACCTTTCCTTTTTCTAATGCCCTTCTTTCTCTTACATTTTCTGGATGAGTATGTCTAATATCATCTATTAGATTTTTTGGCATTTCATATAGTATTTCTCCATCTTCATATTTACTAGTATTCATTTCTTCATTAGCATCTGTTGAGACTATATCCCAAGGTGCTGATAGAAGTAATGAATTTTCTGCAAAATTTGAAAATCCTAGTGCTAAATATCTTATTCTAGCAGTTGCCATATTGTTATTTGCTATTGGAGTTGTACAAAATCCATGTGATTTTATTAATTTTCTGTTCCATTCATCATTAAAATTTGCATTAACATCATATCCACTATATGCTCCTAATGATGTTAATTCAATTATAAAATTTCCTCCCACATTATAAATATCTATTCCATCTGCAAGTGGCATATCAATATCTATTTTATCTTTATCTTGGGGTTTGTATAATACTCTATTATATTCTCTTGCAAAATATTCTCTAATTTTACTTTCAATAATATTACTAAATAAATAATTTTCTTGTAAATTTTCATTGCTGGTATAAATTTCTTCTAATGTTTTTATATTATTTGTGTTTAGTATATTTCTTATAGATTCTAAGTATGATTTTATCTTTATGTCATTTTCGTCATTTGTTTCAAATTCATCTAAACTTTTACCATATCTAGTTAGTAGTCTTTTACTTTCTTCTAATGATTGTCCATATTTTTTCTCTAATATGCATAGTTTTAATTTTTCAATTTCATTTAAACTTTTAATATATTTTGTTTTTAATTTTCCTTGTTTTATATTTTCTACATACTGTATTCTATCAAATTCTTTTACTTCTTCTATGTCTTGTATATTAAAAATATTTTCTGAATCTGTAAGTATAGATGCTAATTTTCTAATTGTCTCTCTATCTGTTATTTTTGTTTCTTTGATGCTTTCTACTAATTCAGAATATTTTTTATTGTTTAATCCATTTAATAGATTATCTAAAATTGGAATCCAATCTTTAACATTATCCTCTTCTATAATATCTAGAACTTGTGTTACAATATTATATTGATTTTCATTTAGTTTTATTATTTTTTCTTGTACTTTTTTATCACATGTTATTACATCTAATTTACTTTTTAATTTTTTATATTTTTCTGTTAGTAGTTCAAATTCACATGTGCTTAAAATGTCTTCATTTATTTCTTCGAGTTGCTTTAAATTTTCTTCTAGATATTGTATTTTTTCATCACTTTCATTTTGTAGATAATTTATTAAATCATATCTGTATACACTTAAAATCCTTTCATCAATTTTTGCAAATCTTTTTACTTTATCACTTAAAGACTTTATTTTATCTTCTTCATAGTGAAGTAAGTATTTATTTAGTATTTCTATTGCTTCATTATCTATATATTCTATACTGAAAACTATTTCTTCTAATTCATCTTTTTCTAATTTTCCAAATAAATTGTCATACTGATTGTTATTATTTCTTAATATTTCCATTTTTGAGTCATTATCTAATTCTAATATTATACCTTCTAAGTCTAAACTTTTACATCTTCCAGGTATTATATTTTTTAATATTTGTAATATATAGTCATATTGATTGTCTGAATCTCTTAATATTTCCATTTTTGATTCATTTGTAAGATTGTTATTTACTAATTCTCCATATAAACTTTTACTACTACCTTCTAAAAAAGGAATATAAGTGAATTTTTGGTCTTCATAAGAAATGGTTGTGTATTCTCTGAATATTCTTAATTTATTTTCTTCACTTAATGAATTAAATATTTCGATCTTATCTTCTTTATTTTCTAATCTTTCAAAGTGTAAATAGCCATTATTTTTATCAAGTAAAAATTTTATTCTTTCTTCTTCTGATAATGATAAAATAATTGACTTTAATACCTTGTTATCCATTCCTACTGTTATTGGATTATATATTATAGTGTCATATTCATATTCTTCTTCCTCTGTACAGTTTAAAATTTCTAGTTTGCTTTTATCTGGTAATCCGAGTGATTATTTTTATTATTTTTTCTCGATTTTCAATGGCTTCTGGAGTATTTTTTATATACTTTATATTAAGATATTTTTTTAATATGTCTCCATATTCTTTCATAGCTTCAACTAGGCTTTTATTGTCTATTAGAAATTGATAAAACTCTGGATCTGTTATGCATTTTAGTTCTTCTTGTTTATATGCGTCATAGTTCTCCTCTTTTAAAAAATCCAAATTTTCTCCTCCAAGAAGTTTATCTCCTAGTTGGTCATAATCAATTTCTCCTTTTAAATATTTTAATATATTTTCAAATTTTTGAGTTTTATCCACGTATTTTCCTCCAAATTTCTTTTATCTTTTCTATTATTTTTATAATAATATTTTGTTTTTCTACTACTTTTAAATATTTATCATTGCTTATATTTTGATTTTTAATAGGAGATTTAAATAATTCTGTATTTTTATACTCTTCTTTTTTCTTTTCTTCTAATTCAAGCCATTCTTTTCTGTCTTTTTGTATTATTTTTTCTTTTGTTTCTTTATCACAAATATAGTCGCGATATATTATAGATAATATTGCTCTTGTTTCTTGTTTTATATTTTGCTCATTTAAACTTTTTGTATTATCATATATTACTTTATATGTTGTAGACATATTTTCTTTTATATTTTCTATAAATTCTTTTGGAATTTTTTTTAATAAATCTTTATTAAAATACTTTAGAATTTCATTTACTTCTGTAAATGCTTCTCTATATTCTTTTGTCATTTTATTTCCTCTTTATATTATTTATTTTCTGTTTATATCTTATCATAACACAAAAAAAAATGAAAGTTCTTTTATAGAATTTTCATTTTTTACATTTTTCTTATATCATATATTTTAAACTTACTCTACTTCTCTTGCTTTAACAATAACTCTTTGTTTGCTATCATCTGTACAAGTAATTAAAGTTATTTCTCTTTTTCCATTTGTTTTTTGGCTTGTACAACTTACATCTGATGGGTCAACAGTATATTTATCATATACACTATATTGTACTGTTTCTCCATTTGCTGTTATTTCTATAATATCTCCATTTACCAAAGTTGGTACTTTGCTAAAAAATCTTGTATTTCTATAATTGTGCCCTACTACACAGAAGTTTCCTACTTTATTTGCTCCATTCCCCCAAAATTCTGTTGGTGATGATTTTAATAATGCTTCTGTTTCTGCCTCACTTCCTGTTTCTCCTTTTAATATTGGATAATTTACACCTATTTTTGGTATGCTAATTGTTGCTACTGTTGTGCAGTTATATCCATTAACTACTGTTTTATATTCTATTTGCTCTTTATTTTGTTGTATTACAGTTTCTCCTTCTGTTCCTTCACTTGCATTATCATTATTTAAAACAACCATCAAAACATTACTATTTGCAACTGTATTGTCCTTTTCCATTTCTTGCATATTTGCTAATATTTCTTGAGAAACTTCTTCACTTTTGTTTCTATCATATTCTGCATATATGTAACATGACATTAAAATTCCTATTAAAAAAATGGAAAATATAAAATTAAATTTATATACTTTTTTCTTCTTTTTTAATTCTGGGGTAATATATAATTTCTTTGTTACTAATATCTGATTCATGTTACCTCCTTTTTTTCATCTCTATTTTTTTTATTATAACATAGCATAAAAAAATGTGCAATGGTATTTATGTTAATAAATCTGTTATTTCTGCAAAATTTTTTAATGTTAATTCTTCTGCACGGATATTTTCATTTAAATTTAATGTTTTTAAAATTTTTGTTCCTTCTTCTTTATTTTTAAATATTTTTGTATTTGTTAATGAATTTAATAATGTTTTTCTTCTTTGCATAAATGCATTTTTAATTATTTTAAACATCATTTCTGTATTTTTAGTCTCAACTGGTGGCTTTTTTCTTATATCTAATCTAATTACTTCTGATGTTACTTCTGGTTCAGGTATAAATGATGTATTTGGTACTTCTGTTATCTTTTTTGCTTCTGCATAATAATATACTGTATATGTAATTGCTCCTGTATTTTTTTCTCCTGGTGTTGCAATTAGTCTTTCTGCTACTTCTTTTTGTATCATTACTGTTATACTTTTTAAATCTAATTTTTCTTCAAGTAGTTTCATTATTATTGGAGTAGTTATATAATATGGCAAATTTGCAATTATTTTAACATCTTTTATATTATTTTGATTTTTTTCTTTTTTGATTATTTCTTTTAAATCTGTTTTTAATATATCTTGATTTAATATTTCTAAATTATCATATAAACTAAATCTTTCATTTAATATTTCTGCCATTTTATTATCTAATTCTACACAAATTACTTTTTTGGCTTTTTCTAAAAGTTCCTTTGTCAATGTACCAAGCCCTGGTCCTATTTCTATAATTAAATCATCTTTTTCTATTTCTCCACTATTTACTATTTGGTTAATTGCATCATTACTTACTAAAAAATTTTGTCCTAAATTTTTATTTGCCTTTATGTTATATTTTTTCATTATAAATTTTGTTTCTTGTAGAATATTATCCATTCTTTGCCTCCTTTTTAATATTTATACCATTTCATAGCTCTTTTCTCAAGTATTTTTTATGAATTTTCTAAAGTATTTTAACGATTATTGTTACTGTTCACAGTCTTATTTATGTAGAGAAGCCCAACAAAAGAAGTTATAATATAAATTTTTTAATTTTTGTGTGATTGGAATGCTTGTAGCCCTTCTTAAGATAAAATAAATGAGGAAGCGCGAAGTCATGTAGCGAGAGGCTCGTTTGTTTTATCTTTAGAAGGGCTAATGCATTGATTAGAGCCGAAAATTAAAAAATTTATATTATAACTTCTTTTGTTGGGCGGCTTATTTTAGCCGTGAACTGTAACCAATCATTTTTAACATCTAAATTTCTACACTACTTGATTTTTTCCCCTCTTTATTATAAAATATACCAAACACAAAAGAAGGTTTTCAAACCTTACAGAAAGGGTTGTTGAAATATGAAATCAAACAAAAAAAATAATATAAATAAAAACAATATAAACAAAAAAATAGATTCTAATACTAATAATGAACAGAAAGTAATCAAAATAAATAATGATTTTACATCCCAAAATTTTATCCATGTAAAAAAGCTAAAGAGAATTTTTATAATTATAATAATCATTTTTGTGCTTTTAGTTGGTAGAATTGGATTCTTACAATTTGTTGAAGGCAGTTCTTTAAAAGAATCTGCATATAAACAGCAATCTATAAATCAAATTATAAGTCCCAAACGTGGAAATATATATGATAGTACTGGAAAAACATTAGCTACAAGTGCTCAAGTTGATACTATAACTATAAATCCTAAAAGTATAAAAGATAAAGATGATGATGAAGTAAAAACTAAAGAATTAAAAGAAAAAGTTGCTAAAGGTCTTTCTGATATTTTTGGATTAGATTATAATCAAACTTTAGAAAAAGTTAATAGTTCATCTCAAGTAGAAACAATTGCAAAAAAAGTTGAGCAGAATAAAGTTGACCAACTAAAAGCTTGGATGGAAGAAAATGACATTTCTACCGGAATAAATATTGATGAAGATACAAAAAGATATTATCCATTTAATAATGTTTTATCACATGTTCTTGGATTTTGTGGTGATGATAATGAAGGTAGATATGGAATAGAGTTAGAATGGGATTCTGTTCTTACTGGTACTCCTGGTAAGATTGTTAGTTCAAAAGATGGTAGCCAACAAGAAATTCCTAATTCTGCTGAATCATATATTGCACCAGAAAATGGTAGTGATATAACTTTAACAATTGATTATAATGTTCAAACTATAGTTGAAAAATATTTGAAACAAGCTTGTATTGACAATATGTGTACACGTGGGGGTTCTTGTATTGTTATGAATCCTCAAAATGGTGATATTCTAGCTATGGCGAATTACCCAGATTTTGATTTAAATAATCCAGATACTCCTACAGCTTCTTATGCTGAAAATTATGATTCTTTATCAACTGAAGAAAAATATAATGTGTTATACACAATGTGGAAGAATAAATCTATTTCTGACTTATATGAACCTGGTTCTATATTTAAGCTAATTACAGCTTCTGTTGCGATTGAAGAAGATATTACAGGTCCTGATGTTGCTGGTGATTTTAATTGTACTGGTGCTGAGCAGTTTAAAGATGGAAGTAATACTGTTACAATAAGATGTTGGAGTCCTACACCTCATCATGAACAATCTTTAAGAGTTGCTTTAGGTAATTCTTGTAATCCTGCTTTTATGCAATTAGCTGCTAGAATTGGTGCTCCTACATTATATAAATATTATAAGGCTTTTGGATTATTTGATACAACAGGTGTTGACTTACCTGGTGAATCTAATTCTATTTTTACTAAACTTGAAGATGTTGGAGAAGTTGAACTTGCAACAGCTGCTTTTGGTCAAAGAACAGTTAATATCACTCCTTTACAAATGATTACTGCTGTTTGTGCTATTGCAAATGATGGTGTTTTAATGAAACCACGTATTGTAAAACAAATTACTAATAGTGATACAGGTGCTGTTACAAATATTGAACCAGTCCAAGTTAGACAGGTATTATCAGCAGAAACTGCAAATACTATGAAATCTATGATGGAATCAGTAGTTGTAAGTGGAACTGGTAGTAGAGGTGCTGTTGCTGGATATTCTGTTGGTGGTAAAACTGGTACCTCTGAACCAATAGAAGCAAATAAAACTGATGGTTATGTAGCTTCATATTTAGCAATTTCTCCTGTTGAAGATACTCAAGTTGTTATATTACTTGCTTTATATGATCCTACTAATAAAGAGAGAGGTCATCAAGGTGGTACAATTGCAGGTCCAGTTGTTTCTCAAATATTAACTGAAATTTTACCTACTCTTGGAGTTCCTTCTGATGAAGATGCTACTTCAAATGATTCTGATTTAATAACTGTTCCTGAAATTAGAAATAAGACTATTACAGAAGCAGAAAAAATTCTTAAAGATGCTGGCTTAAATACAAAAATTACTACAAATAATGATAAAAACAGTACAGTTGTTGTTGACCAAGTTCCAAAACCTGGTGTTTCTCTTTCAAAAGATTCAATAGTTATATTATATGATGCAGATAATTCAGTTAGAACTTCTGTAACTGTTCCAGATTTAACTGGACAAAGTGCTTCAAAAGCTACTTCAATACTTAAGGGATTGAATCTTAATATTTCGTTAAATGGCTCTGGAACGGTTATTTCTCAAGACCCTGCTAAAGATACTAAAGTAGAAGAAGGCTCTGTTATAACTGTAAATTTAAAATCGTCGTCATCTTCTAACTTACAATAATTTAAAAATATCTTGCAAGATAATTTATATATTGCAAGATATTTTTTATTTTTTTGCTTTTTTGTTTTTTCTTCTTTATTTTTGCTTTTTTATTCTTTTTATATTCTTTATTTTAGTTTTTCATTACTTGTAACTTACTTCATTTTTTATGTTTTGTAACTTATTTCATTTTTTATTCCTGATTTTTTTACTTATCTTTTGTTTTTTATTGCATTTTTTCGTTTTCCCAATAGTCTTCTATTAGGAAATCTAATTTGTTTATTTTGTAATTCATTCTTTTAACTCTTTCGACTTCTTCTGGATTTTCACCTTTAAAATATGTCATCCATTGTTCTTCTTTGTTTAAATTATGCAAAAAAATTGGTTGAAATTTTTCTAATTCAATTACATTTAATATAATTTCTTCTTCATCTTCATTTTCTGTTTTATTTGTTTTTATATGAATTTTTTTATGATAACTATATGTTTCATAATAATTTTGATTTAGAAAATTTATTGTTGTAGTTTTAGCTATTTTTTTATTATATTTATAATATAATTGATTAGTATGTATTTGTGCATAATAAAGAAGTAATTTAGTTTCTATATATTTGCCGTCAATAAATTGTAGTCCTACATTCATTTCTTCGTTTTCTTTTGTTAATATTCTTACATCTGCGATCCCAAAATTTTCTTCTGATGGTAATTCTTTTTTTCTTTGTTTTAAATATGGATTTAAAATAATCTTTTCAATTTTAATATTTAGTATGGATTCTATTAAATCTTGCAATATGTCTAAATTGTTATTTGAATTTAAAACTTTTCTTAACAGATAATTGCTTTTTGCAATAAATTTTACATTCATATATTTGTAATGTATTCCTCCTTTCACTTTTTTATTTTTAGTTTTTATTTGGGATAAAACGATTAAAAAATATTGATTAAAAGTTTATGATTAGATTATATTTCTTTTTACATTTTATGTCAATATGATTTTTCTTTTATTTTTTACTTTTCATCGCGTGTTTCGACAAAATAGACATTTATAGGTTTTATTTTTACTTTTTGGTATTATGGTATTTTAATATAATTATATTTTTTTGCTTTTTTTTATAATATAATTTTTTACTATTTGATTTATATTTTTATAATTCATGGATTTGTTTTGCAGAAGAAACTTTAAAAGAACTTGATTTATATTATTTTTTGTAAAATCAAGTTCTTTTAGTTATCTAATCTATTTTTTGCAATTTGATTATCTTTTTGTATAAGTGTTTAAAATGTTGATACTTTTCTATCTACTTATTTCTACTCTTGAGTTTTCTATTGCTTCTATTGCATTTTGTATTTCTTGCAAGTCTTGTTTTGAATATATTGTTTCTTTATATTCTTTTATTCCTAAGCTATCTACTACTCTATTTCCCCAACTTCTTGTTTTAGCTTCATTTTGTGCTTTTCTTGCTGGATGATGTGTTATCTTTTTTATTTGTTGTGTTTCGTCTTTTCTAAGATTTCCTAACTCTCCTAAGTCTAGTCTTGTATCATTTTTTATTTCTTTTAATATTTGATTTTTTATGTTTGTTTCATAATTATCTAAATCCATTATAAATGTTGCTACACCATATGCTGGTATTATTTGTCCACGTCTTTTTTCATACATTTTTTCTATTATTGTTTTATTTAAATTATGGAATTTTGCTATTATAAATCCATCTACATATTCTTTTGAATAGTTTGGATCTATTTTTGAAAATAAATTCCATCTTTCAAATGGGTCTGTTACACTGTGCTTTTTATCTCTTTTTTCTTTGTTTTCTTTTGCTTCTTTTTTTCCTGTTTTATTGCTGTTTAGTTCATTAGAAAATACTTTTACAAATTGAATTAGCTTGTCTCTTTCTTCTCTTTCTTCTGGCTTGTCATATGTACTGTATATTAGTATTATTTTATCAATATCTTTTAAATTTGGATTTTTTAAAATTTTTTCTATTTTTTCTGTTCCTGTTTCTTTTCCTTTTAATATTTTTTTTGCATCATTTGGTCTAAGTAGTCCTTTTTCTAATAAATTATCTACTATATCTGTTTTTCCATATTCTAAAATTATATCTAAACTTATTAAATCATTTATATATAATTCTTCTATTACTTTTTCTTGTTCTCCATATAATTGCATTATATGTTCTTGTTCTTTTTTTCTTTCTTCATCTTGCATGTTTGGTTTTGTTATTCCAACATAAGCTAATTTATATCTTTCAAAACTTTGCTTTTCTTTTCCTTTTGACTGTGTTTTAGATTTATTATATAACTCTAATAATTCATCTATATTGATTATTTGAGCTAGATTTTCCTCATCTTTTATTTGAGTATTTATATCTTTTAAAGTGTTTAGGTCTGTGTGATTTTGTAGATATAATTCAAATATTTGTTTATTTGATAAATATCTATTTTCAAATGCATATTGAAGCATTTCATTTTGATTTTGGGCTACATCTTGTTGTAATATATAGAAATAGTCTTCTGGTTTTAATAGTCCTTTTTCTAAAATTTGTATTAGTGTATTTTCATTTCCATAATCTTTTGCTTCTTCAATTATTAAAAGATTGTCTTTATATAGATTTGTTAAAAGTTCATCACTGAAATTTTCTGCTAAATTTTCAATTAGCTCTTCTGTTTTTCTTTCTCCTAGTTTGTTATATAATTGGATATTTTTTTCATATTCTTTTCTTTTATCAGTATTTATTTTTTCTTCGCTTGTTTCTTCATATATAGACTTATATAAATTGGCAATGTTTTCTATTTTACATATTTTTTTAAGTTCTTCTATTCCCAATGCTTCTTCTAGTTTTTCTAATGATATATCTTCTTGTATGTATAAATTATATATATCTTTTTCTCGTAATAGATTTTTACTTTTTAGATACTCTATATTTCTTTTTGCTTTTTCTATTTTATTTAATTCTTCTAGTCCTTCATCAGCAATTCCTTCTATTGAAATTGCTTGTCCAAATGGAGTTGTTTCATGTTTTGTTTTTATGTTTTTATAATCTTTTATTGATGTTTTTAATATGTTTCTTATCTCTTCTGTTGATAATATTTCTTCTATTCCTGGATTTTGACTTATATCTAATTCTTCTACAGAACATTTTTGTTTTTCTAATATTGATTTTCTTAAATTTTGTTTGAAAACTTCTACATCTATTTCTTCTCTTTGATTTATATTTTCTAATAGTTCATTAACTGATAAATCTGAACTTTGATAAATAGCTATTAACATTTCTTGGTCAAATTTTATCTGTTCCATTATTTTTCTTAATTCTCTGTTGCTTATTGCATTTTTTTGTAGTAGAAATATTAAGTTTTCGTTTTTTGCTTTTATTGTGCATAGTATTTGATCTTTTGTTAAAAATTTATAAAAATCTCCTACTTCTTCAATGTTTAATTTTCCCTCTAAAATTTCTTTTTCCTCATGGAAATGTCCTTCTTTATCAAATTGTTCTATTTCTTTTTGTATATCCTTTATTGAATATGTTATTGGTACTTCGTCTATTGTAATATTTGATAATCTTATCTTTGCATTTTTAGATATTGGTATTGTTTTTATGGCTGTTTGTAGTCTTTTTCTGAATAATGTTTCTGTTTTCTTTTGTTTTTCTTTGTCACCTTTATTTTTATAATATTCTATTTCTTGTTTTGTTCTTCCACATATTGCTAATATAAATCTTTCATAATCTACATATTTTATATGTTCTTTTATCATCTCTACCATGTTTTTGTTAATTATTCTGCCATCACATTCATTTGTTAATTGATTTAGCTTGTCTAAATCGCTTAAAAGATTGCCCATTTCTTGAACTGAGTATTTTCCTTCTTCTAATACTGAATTCCAAACTACTCCTCCTGCTATTTCTTGACCTAAATCTTTATTTTTAAAATATAATTCTTTTATATCATTTAAATATATTGCATCTACCATGCTCTCTATTGATTCAGTTGTTTCTTCAAATCTATTATCTTCTTTTATTTCTTTTCCTTCTATAAGTTCTTTTGATGATAAAATTGTTAATTTGTATCTTTGTTCTTCGTCTAATTCTGCAAATTGAAATGTATATTCTTCTCCCTTTTTTATATATTTATTTTTTATTAAAAAATCTTTCATTTTTTCAATATTTTCTAATGCTTCTTTATATAATTTATTTGAGACAAGCTTTAGCATTTCTGCAGCTTTTATTTGCCTGTATATATTTAGCATTACAAATTTTTTTATATTTACATATTGTATGTTTTTTTGTATGTACATTTCTTCTGTTTCATTTTGTAATTTTGCTCTGTTTGCTATTTCTGGATTATCTATACAGTTATCTATATCTTGTTTTGAAAGTAGTATACTACATTGATTTAAAAATCTTTTTATTTCTAAATTATTTGCCATGTTTAATTATCATTCCTTGTATTTTATTTAGGTTTTTTATATGGTTTAACCTATAAACCTTTTTTGATTTTTTATTATATCTTAATAAACTTTTTAATTTTATTTTATATTATGTTTTCTAATATATTTTTTATCTTACTTTAATTGTGTCTTTTAAATATATTTATTTAAATATGTTTTCTGCTATAGTTTTATTTATTTCTTTAAATGGATTTTTGTTTATTGTTACTTTTTTGTATTTTGTTTTTTGTTTTATTTCTTCTTCTGTGATATTTGTTTCTTTACTTAAAATTACTAACCAGTTTTTATCTCCTATCTTTGATACTTTATTTATTAGTTCATTTATATTTTTTTCTTTATATATCTCAATTCCTATAAAATTTTCTGTGCAATAGTCATAAATTGTATCTTGAAGTTCTTGTAGTTCTTCTTCTGCATCTGTATATAGCTCTATATCTAATAGATGTATTGATTTTATATTTTTAATGCTTTTTATATTATTTTTTAATTCATCATATTTTTCTATATTATCTATTATTTCTATATCTTCTATATTGCTATCGTTTATCCATTCTTGGGTAACATCATTTTCTATCTTTATTTCTATTCTTTTGCTATTTTCTTTTATTACTTTTTGAATTATACTTACTAATATGGTGTTTACTGCTAACATTCTTTGCTCAATATCTATAATTTGATTTCTATTTTCTATTATTGCTTTCATACATATTGCAATTGTTATGTATGGATTTCCACTTGCTATTGTTAGTGTGTTTTTTGTTACATTTTGATTTTTTATTTTATAATTTTTGAATATTTTTAGTATGTCAATTATTGATTCTATATTTATTTTCATGTCATAATATTTAGAGTCAATGTCATTCATCTTTTTTATTGTTTCTTCATTTAATTTTATTTCTTTGATAATTTTATTTATTAGTGTTTCCATTTTTATTATCCTTTCCTTGTATAATATGTGTAATGTCTATAGCAAAATATTAAATATTTTTTATTTTATTGCATATTATATACTTCATATTAAAATAAATATTATAAAATAATTTTCTATTCTTTAATATTACTTTATCTTATCTTTTTGTATTATTCATAAAATATATTATACATCTTTTATTTAATTATGTAAAGCTTAATGATGTTTTCTTGTGTTTTTTCCTTAATTATTACAGAATAGATTTTAATTTTTTAAGTAGAAGTTACTTTTTTCAATTGATTATTATTAAAAAAGTACATCTTTTAATAATTAAATACTCAAAAAAATTATAGTAAATATTTGCAATTTGCAATCTATTTACTATAACTTTTTATTTTCTAATACTTTTTAATAATTTTTAATTATATTTAAATTTGTTTAAACTTGTTTAATCTGTTTAAATTTTTTGGACTTTTTTAATTGTCTTCATCACTTTTTACGTAGTATCCAACTCCTCT
This sequence comes from uncultured Clostridia bacterium, assembly GCA_904384245.1. Lineage (GTDB taxonomy): Bacteria > Bacillota > Clostridia > TANB77 > CAG-508 > CAG-269. The sequence goes on along the minus strand of CAJFJM010000003.1, from coordinate 17,905 downwards.
TTTAGTTATTAAAATTTTTGGAGCTGATGTATCTTTTTCTATTTTTTCTCTTATTCTTCTAACTGTTACATCAACAGTTCTTATATCTCCATAATATTCATATCCCCATACTTTTTCTAATAAAATTTCTCTTGTTACTACTTGACCTGGTTGCATTGCTAAAAATTTTAGAACTTCGAATTCTCTTAATGTTAAATCTATTACTTCATTTCTTACTCTTACTTCAAATTTATCTAAGTCTAATTCTAAGTCTCCTACTTTTATTTTATTTTCCTTTTTATTAGTATTTTGGATTGTATTTGTTTGTTGTTCTTGTATATATTGTGGATTTGAAACTGCATCTACTTTTCTTAAATTTGCTTTTACTCTTGCGACTAATTCTCTTACACTAAATGGTTTTGTTATATAATCATCTGCCCCTAATTCTAGTCCTAGTATTTTATCTATTTCTTCATCTTTTGCTGTTAGCATTATTATTGGTATATTTAAAGAGTCTTTTACTCTTTTACATACAGATAGTCCATCTAATTTTGGTAACATTATATCTAAAAGCATTAAATCTGGTCTTTCATCAAGTGCTTTATTTACTGCAGTGATACCATCATTTGCTTCTATTATGTTATAGCCTTCTTTCTTTAAATTATACATTAAAACATCTATAATGGGTTGTTCATCATCAACAATAAGTATTGTTTTTGTATTTTTATCTATATTTTCCTCCACTCAAAATTCCGCCTTTCTTAGCTAAAATTTCTATTTTAGTATATTTATATCATAATTTTTTTGAATATACAAGTGCTTTTTATGAAAAAAAAAAACGGAAGCCCCTAGCTTCCGAATCCATGCTTCTATATTAAAGATTCCTCCATTTTCACTTAATTTGATTTCATTTTCAACTTCTTTTCCATTTAATTTAATTTTAGTTACTCCTGTATTTTTTCCATTTATATTATTTACTGTTATATGATATATACTATTTCCATAAATATAATCTATTTTATATTCTTTCCAATCTTTTGGTATGCATGGATTTATTTTCATTATTCCTTTTTCTATTTTTAGTCCTAATATATATTCTATTCCTGCTTTATAATACCAACTTGATGAACCAGTGTACCAGGTCCAACCTCCTCTTCCTGCTAGATTGCTTGCTCCATATATGTCTGCTGGAATTGCATATGGTTCTACTTTGTATTTTTGTACTGCTTCTTTTGTTCTTGTGTGTTCTATTGGATTTATCATTCTGTATAATTCTAATGCTTTATCTCCAAATCCTAGCATTGCTTCTGCTATTATTACCCAACAACTTGCATGTGTGTATTGTCCTCCATTTTCTCTTACTCCTGGTAAATATGCTTTTATATATCCTGGCTCTTGTTTTCCTTTTTCAAATGGTGGGTCTAATAATTTTATTATTCCATTTTCTTTATCCACTAGGTGATTTTCTAGGCTTTCTATTGATATATATTTTTTGTCATTGTCTCCTGCATTTGAGATTATACTCCAGCTTTGTGCTATACTGTCTATTCTACATTCGTCATTTTCCATGCTTCCTAAACTACTTCCATCATCCATATATGCTCTTTTGAACCATCTTCCATCCCATCCTTTTGTGTTTAATGCTCTTTTTAGATTGTTTTTTATTTCTGTGTATTTTTTCATTTTTTCTGATAGATTTTTTAATTCTGATATTTTTTTATTTTCTTCTGAGTTATTCTTTTGTTCTAATTTATTTTTTTCTTCTTTATCATCTAAATTTGAATAACTAATTTTTTCTTGAATTACTTTTGTCCACCTGTCTAAGATATTGTACATAAAAAATCCTAGCCATATGCTTTCTCCTTTTCCTTTATTTCCGACAGTGTTGAATCCATCATTCCAGTCTCCTGAGCCTATTAGAGGTAGTCCGTTTTCTCCAAACCTTAAGCTTTTTTGTATTGCTTTTTCACAATGTTCAAATATTGTTGCTTGTTCTTTGCTTTCTATATATTTGTCATATCTTTCATCTACTCCATCTGCTAATTTATCTCCTTGTAAGAATGGTGTTTCTATTTCTAGTATAGTTTTGTCTCCTGTAAATTCTATATATTCAAGTGTTAAATATACAAGCCATAATAAGTCGTCTGAAAATCTTGTTCTTATTCCTCTTCCAATTTCTTCATGCCACCAGTGTTCTACATCTCCTTCTATAAATTGATGTTTGCTGTGTTTTATTATTTGATTTTTTAGAATGTTTGGTGATATATATTTTAATGCTAGAGTGTCTTGTAATTGGTCTCTAAATCCATATGCTCCTCCTGATTGGTAATATCCTGTTTTTGCAAGTAATCTACTACTTATTGTTTGATAAATTGCCCATCCATTTAGTATTATGTTTATTGATTCAATTGGTGTGTATACTTGCAGTTTTTCTAAGTTTTCTTTCCAGAATTTTTCTATTTTTTCTTGTTCTTGTCTGCAGTTTTGGATTTTGCTGTATTTATATGCTTTATTTTTGCTTTCTAAAATGCTTTCTTCTGCTCCTAACATAAATATTATTTCTTTTTTTCCGAAACTTTCTAGTTCTACTTCTATTTCATATGCTACACAAGGCTTTTTTCCTATGCTATTTTCATTGTTTAAACTTGTTTTTTGTATTCCTTCTGGATTTTCTAGTCCTCCTGTTCCTAAAAAGAAGTCTTTGTCTCCTGTGTATGATTTTATTTTTTCACTACTAGATACATATGTTATATCATTTGGAAATTCATTGTTATATAGATTTCTTAATGTTATTATATTATTGTTTTCATCATATTTTAGGTTTATATATCCATTTGATTTTATTTCATCTTCTCCTAGTACTGGTTTTGCATAATAATATAGTTTTAGTTTTTTTCTGTTTGCAGATTGATTTTTTAATGTTAGTATTTGTATTTTTATACTGTCTTCTTTTGGTACAAATATTTCTGTGCATTGTTTTATATCATTACTTTGATGCAAATATTTTGCATATCCAAATCCATATGTTATATTATATGTTTTTTCGTCTGGTTTTGGGTTTGCTCCTATTGACCATACTTTTTTGTTTTCTAAGTCTTTTATATATATTACTTCTGATGGAATATCACTATTTGGTTTGTTTTCCCAACTTGTTATACGGTTTAATCTACAGTTTTTATACCAAGTGTATCCTCCCATATTTTCTGTTACTAATGTTCCAAATTTTTCATTTGCTAATATATGTGACCATACTGTATATGTTCTGTTATTTTTATCTATTTTTATATTGTATTCTTTTCCATCAGGTGAAAATGCTCCTAGCTCATTTTCGTATTTTAAGTTTTCTTTTTTTAGTATATCTATATTTTCTGTTTCATCATTTTCTATAACTTGTATTCTATTTTCTTCTGTTGTATTTTTTTCCTTTTCTAAATATTCTTCTTCTAATTCTTGAATTGTATTTTTTATTCCTCCTTTACTGCTGTCTATAATTATGCTTGATACTAGTTCTAAGATTTCTCTATCTCTTTTTTCTATATCATTTTTATTTAGTTCAAATATTCCTCCTTTTATATTTCTTAAATATGACATGTGTTCATTTAGTATGATGTTTTCTATTTCTTCTCTTACATAATTTTCATAACTATGTCGCTCTTCATCTAATATTACAATTTCTATATCTATCTTTTTTGTTCTTATAAATTCATACATTTTTAATACTTCTTTTAAGATATATGCATCATTTACATCCTTTATTTTTACTAGTATTAAAGGTAAATCTCCAGATATTCCATATTTCCATAAATCACTTTGCATGTAATTTCTTTTTGGTAATTTTTCTAGTATTAACTTTTTAGCTGGATTTTTAAATATTATATATGATAAGATTTTTTGATAATCTTTTAATTCTTTTCCTTTTATTCTTAAATATCTACTATTTGCTTCTACTCCTGCTTTTGATAATGCAAATGCTTTTTCTACATTTTCATTTATCTTATATTTTTTTATGTTTTCAAGTAGATTTTGTTTATTTTCTTCTACTGATATTAGTAATGCAATACTTATTTTTTCATTTGGTTTTATTTTTATATTTCTTTTTAATGCTACTACTGGTTCTGTTACTAGCCCTATTTTTTTAGATAATGGATTTGAGTTTTTTATCATTTGTGGAATTCCTAGATTTCCTCTTCCTACAAATTTTTCTTCATCTATTTCATATTCTAATTCTCCTATATTTTCTGCATTTGATACTAAATTTACTGCTAAATATATTTCTTTATCTTGTGCTTCTCGCTTTTTTCTTTTTATTATTAAACTATTTGTTTCTTCATCGAAAGAATTTATTAAAAATAAATTGTTAAAAACTGGATGTGCATATTCTTGTTCTTTTCTTGATAAGACTGGTTCAAAATATGCTGTTACTTCAACTATTTCTTCTTCATTTCCTAGGTTTTCTAATGTCATTTTTCTAATTTCTAGTGGTTCTTTGGTTGCTACTATTGTTTCTATTTTTGCTTTTAAATTTTCTTTTGTTATTTCTTGTTCTACTTTATCTGGTGCAAATGTTACTTTATATTGAGAATCTTTTGTATAGTTTGAAGTTAAAATACTTTTTGTTTTTATATTTTTTACTGCAAAAAATATTCCTTGTGGGTAGTCATCTGTTACTTTAAATCTATTTATATATATGTTTTTGTATTTACTAAATCCTTCTCCTTTTTGATTCATTGCAATTATATAATTTTCGTTTGATATTACATTTCCTCTAATTAGTCTTTCATCTATTTTTGTGTAAGTTTCTTCTATATAGTCTTCATAATCTTTATATTTTGGTTTTTCTATTTTTTCTTTATTTTCTTTTGTTATTATTGCTTTTTCTGGCATTGTTTCCTGTAACAATATACTTGTTCCTTCTATTTCTGGATTTTGCATAAATCTATTTTGGAATATATTATTATTAAATAAATTGTTTATTGAAAGTAATATTAGTGCTTGATGATGTGCCATAAATGTTTTTACAGATACTCCTGTTTTTCCTTTTTCTAGTCTTTCTGGTGTGAAGTCTATTGATTCATATAATCCGTATTTTCCTTCTACTCCATATTCTTTTAATCTTTTTATATTATTTACTACTTTTTTTGGCTCGTCAAATATTGCAAGTATTCCTCCATAGCTTGATACTACCATTTCATCTGCTAATCCTCTTTTTAGTCCAAGCCATGGTACACCAAATGCTTTATATTGGTAGTTTCCTTGTAAGTCTTTTAAATTAAATGCTGCTTCTGATATTCCCCATGGTATATTTAATTGTTTTGCATATTTTATTTGACTTAATATCATAAATTTACAAGATTCATCTAATAGGCTTCCTTCATATTTTGGCATATTTATATTTGGCATTAGATATTCAAATGATGTTCCTGACCATGATATTAGCCCTTTATATTTTCCAAGTACTGTTAATGTTCTACTTAATGAATTCCAATGTTTTACTGGTACATCTTTTTTGGCTATTGCTATAAAACTTGCTTGTCTTGCTTCTGATGCAAGTAAGTCATAATATGAATCTGTTAGTTTATTTTCTTCTATATTGTAGCCAATTGAGAATAGTTCGTGGTCTTTACAGTATAATAATGTAAAATCTGTTGTTTTTATAATATTTGTAATTATTCTTAAACAGTTTTGTATTTTTTCTTGCTTTTGTTTTAGTTTTGTATATTGTGTATTTTCTTCTATCTGATTTTTTAAATCTTTTTCTGTATCTTTTTGCTTAGTTTGTTTTTCTATTTCATTATCTATAATATTTTGTTGCTTTTTTATTTTTTTGTCTAGTTCTTCTAAAAATGGTTTTACTGTATATAGATAACCTATAAAATTTCCACTATCTACTGTTGAAATATATCTTGGTAATAATGGCTCTTTTGTTTTTGTGTTGTACCAATTATATAAATGTCCATTCCATTTTGGCAGGCTTTCTATACTTAATATGATATTATTTAGATATTCTATTGTGTTTTCTTCATCTATAAAATTTAAGTCATATGCAGATATAACTGCTAAAAGTGATAACCCGATATTTGTTGATGATGTTCTTGGGACAACTTGTGGTATTCTGTCTTCTTGTACATTGTCTGTTATTAAATAATTATTTTCTTCATTTAAGTTGTCTTTAAAAAATTCCCATGTCTTTTTGGCTATTTGTTTTATTTCTTCTTTTTCTGAATTATTTAATTCTTCTAATGGTAGTTTTTTATTTTTTATTATACTTATTTTTTGCATTATTGCAGGTGTTATTAGCCATAGTATCGCAAGTATTATTGCATAGATACTTTTTAGACTTATTCCAATTGCTATACATATTATTGCTGATATGATATTACTTCCCATTTGATAGTAATATGAGAAAATGTCTGTTTTTGCTTGTTTTTCTGCTTCTTCTGATGTTGTCCATTCTAACATATGTTTTTTTGTAATTAGTTTTCTATATATTGTTTTTACTATTGCTTTTGCTGAGATATATGCTTTATGAGGAATAGAGCCAAAGCTTAAGATTGCTCTTATTATTGCTCCTTTTACACCTGATATTTTTGGAATAAATGTTTTTTGTTTTTCTTCTCCTTCTTTTTTGAAGATGAGCATATTTAGTAGTTCTAAAACATATGGTAGTACAATTATTAGACTCAAAATGCAAACTACTGGAAATATTTTTATTTTATATATAATTCCTATTAAAGATGTAAATATTAGTGATGTTATTAGACTTATTTCTAATAGACTTCTTCTTAAATTATCTAAAATTTTGAATTTTGATAATATATTTATTTTTTTATTTATTAGCCAATTACATATTTGCCAATCTCCTCTAATCCATCTTGATAGTCTATTCATAAAACTATTGTATTTACAAGGATATCCATCCATTAACATTATGTCTGATACTAGTCCACATCTTAAATAACATCCTTCTAGTAAATCATGGCTTAATACTGTATTTTCTGGTATTTCTTTACTTAATACTTTTGAGAAGACTTCTAAATCATATATTCCTTTTCCTGTAAATATTCCTTCTTTAAAATTGTCTTGATATATGTCTGAAATGGCATTTGTATAGCAATCTATTCCACCTGCTCCTGCAAATATTTTTGTAAATAAGTTTTTATATGATATTTGTAAGTTTATTCCAACTCGTGGTTGCATTATTCCATATCCTTTTGTTACTATGTTTTTTTCTTTATCTATTTGTGGAATATTTAATATATGTGACATTGCTCCTATTAGTTTTGATGCTGTTTCTAATACTAAATCTGTATCAGCATCTAATGTGATTATATATTTTATTTTTGGTACTTTGTTTTCTTTTTGGTATTTTTCTATTGTATTTTCGCGGAAAGGATTTTCTATATGTTTTAGTAAGTATTCATTAAATTGATTTATCATTCCTCTTTTTCTTTCCCAACCTAAATAGCTATTTTCTTTTTCATTCCATATTCTTTTTCTATAGATAAAATTAAAAATTGGGAATTCTTCATTTGGATATTTTTTATTTAATTTTTCTATTTCTTCTTTTCCTGTTTTTATTATGTCTTGGTCTATTTTTTCTTCTTGATTTTTACTTTGTGTGCAGTCTCCTAATAGTGTAAAATATAGGTTTTTTGATTCATTTGATACATATGCTACTTCTAGCTTTTTTACCAATTCTTTTACTTTGTCTATTGAATCTACTATTGTTGGGATTATTACCATTGTTGTATTTTCTTTGGGGATTCCTTTTGAAAAATCCATTTTGGGGATTAACTTTGGTTTTATGCATTTGCTTAATATATATTGAATTATTTGTATTACAACTTCTGTTGATGGTATGAAAAATATTATTGCACTTATTATATAAATCCATATATTTTCTAATTTTGATGTAAGCATATATGATAGTAAACGTGATACTATTATTGAAATTATAGTTATTCCTGTTATATATATTTTTGTTTTTTGAGTTGGTGTTTTTTCTTTTTTTGCGGGGTATTCAAGTTTTTGGTATAGTTCATTTATTCCTTTATCTATTAAGTAGTATCCTATGTGGGTTTCTTTATTTATACTATTATTTTTTTCATTACTTTCTTTGTTACTTATTTCACTATTTTCTTTATTGTTTTCATTTTTATTTTCTTCTTTGTGTGTGTTTGTATTTTTAAAATTTGATTCTTGAGTATTTGTTTTTTCTTCTGATAATTCTAAAATTTTCTTTGCAATATATATTTCTGATATTTTTGTTTTAGTGGCTATTTCTTTTATTTTATTTCTGTAATACTCTTTTGTTGTGTAATCCATTTTTTCATATATATTTGCTGGGTCTTTTTTTAGTATATCTTCTACTCCATTTATTTTTTCAAAGATTTCTAAAAAATTAATTCTTTGAATCTTTTTTATGCTTGTTATACTATTTCCTATCAATACTTTTTGAATTGCTATATTAAAATGTTCTTTTTGAATTACATCTGATACAGTTGTTCCTTGTTTTTCTACTATGTCTTCTAAAATATTTAAATATCCTATTCCCTTTTTTCCATATCTTTTTAATGTGTATGACATATATTCTATAAATGGATATTTCATGTCTATATTTTGTAACATATTTTTTTGATAGTTATTATTTTTTTGCTTATAGATATATTTACTTTTATCTTTGTTTTCTATCAATCTTTCTGCAATGTCTTCTACTTTGTATTTTTGCATTTGACTATTTGCTATTTTTTCACATACATCTCTTATTTTTTGAATTATTCCTATTTCTAAAAATATTCCTATATTCCATATTTCATCCATGCTTAGTGTTCTTTTTTCTTGGTAACTTTTTAAATATTCTTCTAAATTTTCTTTTTCTATTTTGCAGTCTGTATATGCTACAATTTCTTCTGCTAATACATATATTCTTGCAAATCCTTTATATTCTCCTGATTGTATCCCTACAAAATTAGTATATTTTTTTATGCTTAATTCATTTTGTATTTGTTTTACTGTTTCTTCTATTATATAAAAATTATCAAGTAGCCATTCTCCTGCTGGATGTATTGTTATTTCTAATTTTAAGTGCTCATTTAATAATTTGTAGACTTCTTTTATATATTCAAAATCTTTTATTAAATTTGGTATTGGATATGTGTTTTTTTCTGATTTTGGACTTAAATTGTGTGTACTTGCTATTTTTTCCAGATGTTTATCTAATTGACTTTTTTCTAGCATTGTACCATTTATTTTTAATTTTCTATATTCTTTCAAAAAAATTCCACTCCTTGTAAATATGTTTTACACATATTGTTTGCAAAAAGTGGATTTTTTATGCAATTTTGTTTATTTTTGTTTATTTCTTTTTTCTACATTTTTCCTTCTTTTGTTCTATTTTTTGTCAATTCTTTTTATTTATTTCATATAATATATTAACAAACAATATTGTTTGTATTTTTAGAAAGGAAGTATTTTTATGGAAATGGATTATAATAAACCTGTTTGCCCAATTTTAGATGTTGATGGTGTTATTTCAGGAGGTAAACAATTTGATCTTGATATAACTTTGCCAGAAGATAACAGAGATGTGATCTATGGAGTTGTAAAGAATTGTTTTAAAGAGCCTGTTTGTGATGCTGTTGTAAAACTAGTTGAAGTTGTTTGTGAATGTGGTAAAGAAGAAAGAAGACCAATTGGTCATGCTTTTACTGATAAAGAAGGAGAATTTGTATTTGGTCCTTTATGCCCTGGTAGAAAATATGCAATACAAATTTGGGTAAATGATACTAAAAAAATAAAGATTTGTGCTAAATGTCATCATGAGGGTAAATGTTTAAAAGGTGAAAAACATGAAAAATGTGATTGCTTTTTAGAAGAAAAACCAAGACATGATGATGAGTGCAAAGATGATAAACATGATAAAGATAAATGTGATAAAGATTACTATGGAAAAGATAAATGCGATAAAGACTATCATGAAAAAGATAAATGTTGCAAGGAAAAATGTGATAAAGACTATTATGAAAAAGATAAGTGTGAAAAAAATTGTAGATAATCTTATGTACAAATGTTAATAAATGTTACAGTTCTTTTAGTAAAAGAGGGATTTTTGAAATAAACTAACTTTAAAGCTTGAGTTAGTCTATTAGAAATCCCTCTTTATTTTATTGATACTTATTGATTATCTTGGATATACCCGAAATTTTTGTAAAAATTGTGTGTATATCGTATTATATAGGAAAATTTGTGTAAACTTTAAACTTCTTATGATAATTTTTTAAAATTTCAAATTACATAACTCCCATTTTTTTAGCAAATTGTTTTCCTTTTTTCATCATTTTCTTTTTATTTTTTGCCATCATATCACTGTCTGAATACATCATAAGTATTCCTGCTGTTACTAATCCTCCTAATATTAGACCTTTTGTAAATTTCATATTATCCCTTCCTTTCCTTTTTTATTATATTTTCTTCTTTTTTTCCTTTTTTATACTCTTTTATTATGGAATATATTTCATGTAATACTATTATGATTAAAAAACCTCCAAAATATTTTCTTAATGTGTCTACATTTGTGTATATTGCTATATTTGCTCCTATAATTGCTCCTAGTATTCCAAAAATTGATATATATATTCCTAGCTTTAGATTTATGTTGTTGTTTTTTAAATTTACTATTATTGCCATTATTGATGTTGGTATAAAAAATATTAAGTTTGTTGCTTGGGCTATATGTTGTTCTACATTATTTATTATTGTTAATAAAAATATTAGTACAGTTCCTCCGCCCATTCCTGTTCCACTTACTATTCCTGAAACTAATCCTATTAGTATTTTTTCCATATTTTAAACTAACTTTAACCTCCTAACATTTTAAAAGATACATAAATTAGTAATATTGTAAATGCAATTTTTAAATATTTTTCTGGTATTTTTCTTAATAATTTTGCTCCTATATATCCTCCTATTGCTCCTCCTATTGCACAGTATATGGCGATTCTCCAGTCTATATAATTTCCTTTATAATAGAAGAAACTACTTGTTATTACCATTGGTAATATGCAAAATACTGATGTTCCTCTTGCTTTGTTTGATTCTAATTTTAATAGATACATGAATGCTGGTACTAGAATTAAACCTCCTCCTGTTGAGAAAAATCCACTTATAAATCCAGATATTATCCCTATAAGTGCTAATTTTATATTTTTTTTCATATTAAATTGCATTCCTTTCTTACTTTGTTTGAAACATTAGTTTTAAAAATTATTTTCTTTTAAACTAAATTTCTTTACTTTTTGCTTACCTAAAAAACACAAATAGAAATGTAAATAATTTTTTTATCTAGTATGAACTAAGTGATTATTTTACTTAGTTTTTTTACATCAAAAAAACCTACTTATCTTTTTAGTAGGTTTTCCAATTTTTATTTTTTTATCCTTATTATTATGGAATGTTATCATCTTTTATATAATATTTTGTTCCTAGCATTTTGTCAGGTAAATATTGTTGCTCTACATAGTGACCTGGAAAGTCATGTGGGTATAAATATCCTTCACTATATCCTAATTCTTTCATTTTTTCTATTGGTGCATTTCTTATATGCATTGGAATTTCTCCTGTATCTTTGTTTTTCACATCATCTAGTGCTTTATTTATTGCCATATATGATGCATTTGATTTCTTTGATGTTGCTACATATACTGCTGCTTCTGCAAGTAAAATTCTTGCTTCTGGCATTCCAATCATATGTACAGCTTGCATGCAACTGTTTGCAACGACTAATGCATTTGGATTTGCCATTCCTACATCTTCTGATGCACATATAACTATTCTTCTTGCTAAGAACATTGGATCTTCTCCTCCATTTAGTGCTCTTGCTAGATAAAATATGGCTGCATCTGGGTCAGAACCTCTCATTGATTTTATAAATGCACTTATATTATCATAATGTGTGTCTCCATTTTTATCAAATATTGCTTTTCTGTCTTGGACACTATTTTTTACTATTTCATCAGTTATATGAATATATCCATCTTTATCCATATTTGTTGTTAGGACTGCTATTTCTAAGCCATTTAATGCTGTTCTTACATCTCCATTTGCTATTACTGCTAGTTTTTTTAGTGTTTCGTCTTCTATTTTTATATTGTATTCTCCTAGTCCATCTTTTCTTTCTAAAGAATTTTTTAAAATTGTATATATGTTTTCTTCTGTTAATGGTTCTAGTTTTATTACCATTGATCTTGATATTAAAGCTTTGTTGACTTCAAAATATGGATTTTCTGTTGTTGCTCCTATTAAAATTATTGTTCCATTTTCTACAAATGGTAGTAATGCATCTTGTTGTAATTTGTTGAATCTGTGTATCTCGTCTATAAATAATATACTTTTACCTGCTGGGTTTAGCATAAAATTTTTTGTTTCTTCTATTACTCTTTTTATATCTGCAACTCCTGCTGTTACTGCATTTATTTTATAAAATTTGTATTTTGTTGTTTCACTTATTACTCTTGCAAGTGATGTTTTTCCACATCCTGGAGGTCCAAACAGTATTATACTTGATAGTCTGTCTGCTTTTATTGTTCTATATAAAATTTTATCTTTTCCTAAAACATGTTCTTGTCCTACATATTCGTCTAATGTTTTTGGTCTCATTCTAAATGCTAAAGGTTCTTTTGGGTTCATTTTTTATAACATTCCTTCTTTCTTTAAGGCATAAACTTAAGTGAATAATTTCCATGGATTGATATTATTCATTTTTATTTTGAATACTATCTAGATTTATTTAGTTAAACTTTATTTTGTATACTATGACCTTATTTTATATAATTGTTCTTCTTTATTTTTGATATGTCTTTAATATTATTTATTTACTTAAAATTGTTAATCCTTTTTTGATTAAGTCTTCTGTTATCATTTCTTCTTTATTGGCTATTGTTTCAAATGCTTTTTCTATTTCTCTTTTGTTATATCCTAATACTTGTAATGCTGCGATTGCTTCTGTTATTTTGCTTTCTTTTTCTATTGCTTGTTGCATTTTTGTTTTTACATTTATTGTGTTTGATGCATTTGTTAATTCTTGAATTTGTTCTTCTTTTTTAATTTTGTCTTTTAATTCTAATATTATTCTTTTTGCTGATTTTGGTCCTATTCCTGGTATTGATGTTAATACATTTATGTCTTCTGATACTATTGCTAATACAAATTCTGATGGTGTACATACTGCAAGCATTGCTAAGGCTGTTTTTGCTCCTACTCCACTTACTGATAATAATAGTTCAAACATTCTAAGCTCTTCATTACTGTTAAATCCATATATGCTGACATCATCTTCTCTTACTCTATAATATGTGTATACTTTGACTTCTTCTCCTATGTTTCCTAGTTTTTCCATGCCTATTGATGACATATAGATTTTGTATCCTAGTCCTCCTACATCTATTACAACATAGTCTGTCATTTTCATTTCTAGTGTTCCTTTTATATATGCAAACATTTTTTATTTCTCCTTTTTTATTTCTTTTGGTTTTTTAATTTTCTTTTTCATCTTAAAATATTTATTGTTTTTTGCCCTAGTCTTTTTTTCTATTATATCTATTATAACTATGAATTTTTTATTTTCTTAATTTTCTATATTATATATTATATAAATATGTTGCTTCTAAGTCTGCTTCATGTGTTAGAAGTGCTATTGGATATTTTGTATATGCTGCTCCTATACTATTATATACTTCTTTTGGCTCAGTATATCCCATATGCCAACGTATTGAGTATTTTTCTTCTGGTGTTAATTTTATATATTCTGTTATCATCATTACTGATTTTTCTCCATGTCCATATGGAATTGTGTCTTCAATTGTGTAATATGGCACTTTTTCCCATACTCCTAGCGCATTTTTTGCGTTTCTATAATCAATTTTATAAAAGTTTGTTTTACATATGTCGTGTAATAATCCAATTATTATTACTGTTTCTTCTGGTACTTGTATTCCTTTTATATTGTTTTCTACTTTGTGTTTTAATATTTCATAAACTTTTATACTGTGCTCTACTAGCCCTCCTTCATGGTCTCCATGAAATCTTGTGCTTGCTGGTGCTTTAAAAAAGTCTGATTTTTCTAAAAATTGTATTAAGTCTTCTATTCCTTCTCTATTTACTGTTCTTAATAGTTTTAAAAATTCTTCTTTCATTTTTTTCCACCTTTCTTTTTGTAGGTCTATTATATAATGAGTTATTCTAAAATGTCAATGATTTTTGTGCAAATATTTGTTTTCTTTTTTTGTTCTATTATTACAATTCATAGCCTTATTTATGTAGAGAAGCCAGCGGTTTATTTTAACCGTGAATTGTAACTGCTTTATTTTAACCGAAATTTCTAACTTTGTTTATATTGTTTGATTATTAGCCTTTTGGGTGGTATAATATAAGTGTAGGCAATGTTTTAAGTTTCTGAAAGGAGGTCTTTATGACCCAAAAAGAATTTGCGTTTCGGCAAATGATGTCGAAAAAATTTGATTATGTTCTGGAAGTGATTGACTTATTTGAGCATTTTAATCCGGAGCAACTTGTTCTCCCTTTTAATTCCCTTGATGTTAGTAGCATCGAAGGTTTGGGAAGGTTCTCATCTGGAGAATATCTTGATGATATGACTTTTCAATCTTTGATGGCCTTGTCAGAAACAGAGAGAGCAGAAATTTTTTCAAAAGTAATGATGGCAGCTCATTGAGCTGCCATCATTTATTTAATATTATACTAATATTTTTTTATCAAGGTTTATTATTAAGGTGTTTTTACTATAATGCATATTTTTTTAAATGTGTAATGCCCCTCCGAAGAACTCGGAGAGGCACAACAGTCTGCGTTATTCGGTTTTTATTTCCTTTAAATCTGGCTTGTTTGTTGAAAAAACTAAACCACTTTCGCTTCGCGAGATCCACACCTTCATATCTCTATCTAGGTCTGATGTTCCTTCGTATTTTTCTTTACTCACAAATGTGATTTGATCTCCTGTTCCTACTTTTTCAGATAGAGCTGAGTCACTGTAAAAAATTATGTTTTCATTACCATGATACATTTTCCCATCTTTTGGGAAAAGCAGTTCAATTAACTCTAATCCTTCTGAGTTGGTGTTTTGATTTGTTTCACTCTCTGTTATTTGTTGTTGTAAAGAATCTCTTGATTGCGTCATTTCTGTTAACTGCTGTTGTAATGAATCCCGCTCTGCTGTCATGTTGTTTAATTCTTCGGTCGTCTTTTCTGCATTTGCTGCTTGTTCTTTTGCTTCTGAAAGTTCTTTCTGGAGATTTTCAACTTGACTTCTCAAAGTTTCTAATTCTCCATCGTTTTTCTTGCTGTCACCGCTGAAAATACCGCATGATGTTAAAAGCATTCCTATCAGCATTACCGCCAAGATTAAAGTGCACCGTTTTTTCATATTGTTTTCCTCCTGTTTTATGGTATATTATATCTATATTTTACCATATTATTTACATAAAATCAAATTATCTCCCATTATTTGTTGGGACTCCTTGCAATCCTTGCACACCTTGCATATAATCTGAATCTTCTACAAACTCTCCATTTATCATTCTTCCTTGCTTGCCACTTTCTAAATCCATGTATTTTTCTGAATATATCTTTTTTACTTTTTTGGATTTTGTTGTTATTAAATTCCCAAAATGTTGATATATTATATATTTTAAATCTATTGGTTTTGTTTCTGTTATTTTCTTTATTATTGTTCCTTCTTTTTGTTTAGTTAATGGTGCAAAGATATATGGTATTATGCTTTTGCCTCTGTATGTAAAATCTTCATACCCCTTATATATTGGTAATATTGTATTTCCATTTATATTTTCTATAAATCCTTTTAATTCGTCTTTTTCAATATGTGCTTTTACTGGGAAATTAAATCCTGGAAAGTCTATACCTATTAGAAAATTATCTTCTGTTGGTCTTTTTTCTTCTATAATCCCCCAGTTTGTTACTTTTCCACTTTTTAGTGTGGTTTGTAGTAACATTTTTATCATATTATCTTTTACTTTATATGCATTTTTTTGTACATTTTCATAAATTGATATATAATTTACATCTTTTAAAAAGTCTGTATTTGTTACTGATAATTGTTCATTAAAATATTTATTATATTCTTCAATAAAGTCTGGATTTTCTGTTAAATCATATTTTATATATTTTTTATCTTTTTTTAACCTTTTGGCTATTTGGTTATATATGTTTGCACATATTTGTTTTTTGTATATGTATTGTGTTAGTACTTCTTTTGAATTCATTCCCTTTTTTAGCCTTACATTCTTTTTCATAAATAGTCCATTTATGATACTTTCTAGGTTTTTAGTTAATCTGTTTTGCCAATATAAATTTAATACTGCTAAATCTTCTAATTTTAAATTTTGAAGATATTCTTGTGAAAATAATTCTTCCATTGATAAATCATTTGGATCTTCTTTATCTTTATTTTCTAGTGGATATTGTAAGTTTTCTAATGATAAGTCTACCATTTCCTGATTATATCTTTCTAACTTATTTTTTAGAAATTGATACTTTTCCATAAAATGTCCTGCATTTAATAATAATTCTATATATCTTCTTTTTAATTCTTCTTCTATATCTTTTCTTCTTTGGGTCATATATTGAACTAATAATGTTTCTTCATTTTGTTTTCCTTCTTGTTTGTCAGTTCCTATATCTCTTAAAAATTTCAAATTTAATTTTACAATAAAGTTTTGCCAGATATTTTCTTCTCTATCACTTTGTTCTTGTTCACTTCTTATGTTAAAATTACTAAGGTCTGTGTCTTTTACATCTTTATATATTTTTTCTAATAGTGTTGGATTATTTATTAAAATTCCTAAAGTATAAAATTCTCTTTGCATTCTTTCTGTTCCTAAATTTTGTGTTAATACGATGTGAGTTTGTATTATATCTTCATTCATGTCTTGCAAAATTTCTGATTTTGAAAAACCTTTATTTTTCATATATCTTATATAATTATTTAATATTTGTATATCTTTTAATACTTTATTTATATCTTTGTTATTTATATTTGATTTTACTAATTCTAATTCTCTTTCAAAATTTAAATACATTTTTCTCTCCTTTGATTTACATAATATATTTTACAACATTTTTCCTACTATTGTCAAATTTTATTTTTTTATGTATAATATTTTTAATAATTTAATTTGAGGTGTATATGAAAATTTTTAGAAGGATTTTATTGTTTTTATTTATTTTAATTATTGTAGTTCTATCAATTTTTTGTATTATTGGCTTTTCTACTTATTCTGCTGTTTTAAAAGAAAAACCTTTGGTTACTAGAATTGAGGAAATTACTTCTGATGAGCATTTTGTTAAATTTGAAGATATGTCTGCTGATTATAGAAATGCTGTTATTGCTGTGGAAGATCATAGATATTATGACCATGGCCCAGTAGATTTTATTGGAATTGCTCGAGCTATTTTTAATAATATTCGTTATGGTGAGCTTCGCGAAGGTGGTAGTACTATTACTCAGCAGGTTGCAAAAAATATTTTCTTTTCTCAAGAGCAAACTTTTACAAGAAAATTGGGAGAAATTTTTGGTGCTTTTGATTTGGAAAAAAATTATTCAAAAAATGAGATTTTTGAATTGTATGTAAATACTGCTTATTTTGGTGATGGTTATTATGGTATTTATGATGCAAGTCATGGATATTATAACAAGGAGCCTAAGGATTTGAATTTGGACGAGGCTTCTATGCTTGCTGGTGTTCCTAATGCTCCTTCTGTATATGCTCCTACTGTTAACCCTGTGCTTGCTAAACAGCGTCAACAACATGTTATTAAAACTATGCTTGAGTATGGATATATTACTAATGAACAGGCTTTGTCTATTTTGTAGAAAAGAGGGATTTAGGGACGGTCCTTA
>CAJFJM010000002.1 GCA_904384245.1 uncultured Clostridia bacterium | reverse complement strand
AAAGATAAATTTATCTTTTCTTAAATCTTAAATCATCACCAAAGAAATAATATATATCATAATTACCAACAATTCTAGAACCAATACGTTCACCATAAATTTTAAAAATATCATTTATATCTAAATTTGTAGAAATAATAGTTTTAGTAATTTTATGATTTAAATTTAAAATTCTAGTATTTATTATAGTAAATAATTCACTCATCTTCATAGAATTTTGACTTTCTGTTCCCAAATCATCTATTATTAGTAAATCAGTTTCTAAAATAGATTTATAAAAAGAATTATCAAAATTTTTCAGCTTATTCATCTTATAATCTATTACGGTTTCAAGCAAAACAGGAGCTGTTTGATAAATTACATTCCTTCCAGAATTTAGTAATTCAGAAGCAATACAATTAGACATAAATGTTTTACCGTAAACCAGTAGAACCTGTAAACAATAAATTATTATATTGAATATCATCAAAATGTTTCACAAATTCTAAACATTTATTTTTAATATTTAAAATATTTTCTCTAGGAGAAATATCAAAACGATAACGTGAAGCATCCTTTTTATCAGAATATAAATTTTCATTAAAAAAATTAAAATTTTCTTTTTTTATATTATACATATTTGCTTCATTAAAAGAAATATCTAATAATTTCTGTTTTAAACATGAACACATAACTGTATGATTATTTTCATCAGTAACATATCCAGTATCATTACATAATTTACATTCGTAAAAAGGCTTTAAATAATCAACAGAATAATTATTGTTAATTAGTATTTGTTCTTTTTCTTTTTTTAATTTTTGAATTTCATTTTGTAAATTAGAAACAAATACTTGGCTTTTATTTTTATCAGTTAAATTTAAAATATTTTTTGTAGTAGCAAATGCATAATGATTTAATTCTTCATCAATCTCTTTTAAACGAGGAATTAAATCATACAAAATAGACTTTCTTCTTTCTAAATCTAATTCTGCACGTACTTTTTTTTGTTCATATTCTTTTAATAAAGAATTTAAAACATCATTAGCCATGTGACTCTCCTTTATTAGTATCAATATTAGCATATAAATAATCTAAATTATCATATTGACGTTGTTCAAAATTTGAAACATTAGAAATTTTATTTACAGCTTTTTTCATATTACTAATATCTTTAGTTTGTTTTTTACGCTGTTCCAAAAATGCTTCAATTTCATAAGTTGTTTTTAAATTTCTATCGTGCCAGTCAGTAATTATATTATTTATATATTCAAAAGTAGGATTTTGTTTAAAAGTAGTACGCTTTAAAGCAATTTCTATTATATCCATATCATAACCAAAATCCATAACCCAATTTTCAATATATGCTTCTTCATATTGTGTTAAACCATTATGTTTTCCAAGTTTTTTCGCTATAGATTTTTTAATTTTATTTAATTTATCTTGTTTTTGGTCATATAAATCTAAATCATTCCATGTTTGTATATGGTTTGCTCCCCAAGCTTCTGCAACAGTTTGAACATAATTTTTGTGCAGAGCAGACCTTTTATAGCAATAATCAAATAAAGCAATCATTACTTGATCATCAAAATTATATTTTTTAAACCATAAATCAATATCATTATACCATGAAGGACCCATAATTCCTTGAAAATACATATTATTTATATGGTCAATTACTTTAGCTCTTGCCTTATTTTTTGAAGATTGCTCTATAGATTCTTTAGAAGGAGTTAGATTTGGTTTATATAAATTATTTAATGTAGATTCTTGTAAATCAACAATAATATAACCAGTAGTCTTTTTTAAAATAAGACCATTAGCTTCTAAAAAACTTAAACCATCATTTATAGATTTTATAGGCAGTGAAAGCTTTTTTGATAAGTCATTTACTTTTATATCTTTATTATATTTAGATAAAAATATCAAATATAAATAAATTTTTAAATAATCTCCTGGAATCTGAGATAAATGTTCAGCAAAAAAAATATCAGGTATAACAGTCTCAGAAAATAACAAAGATTTTTCTTTTTGTTCTAATTTCATTCTAATCCCTCTTTTTCTATAGAAATAAATATAAAGTTTCAAAATAAATTATAACTTTTTTAATAGAAAAATTCAACAAAATTTTACTAAATTCTATAAAATATTTTTAATATGCAACTATAAAAAAATAAATAATAAAAACAAATAAATAATAAAAACAAATAAATAATAAAAACAAATAAATAATAAAAATAAAATAAACAATAAAAATAAAATAAATAATTAAAAATTAAAAAATTAAATATAACAATAATTAAATAAAAATAACTTAAAATTATTTAAAATACAAATACAGTTTAGTTTTAACCAAAAATAAAAATATATATCTAAAAACATAAACAACATTTTCTCCATTAAATCCAGTTATACTAATTAAAAACAAAGGGAAGCAAAACAAAATAAAAATAAAAATTTTTATTTGAAAAGAAATAGGAATAATAGACAAAATAAGAAAAACAAAAATATACCAAATAACATTAACAAAAATAGTCAAATAATCAATAACACCCAAAAATTTATTTTCAAAATTATAATTTTGAGGAAAAATAAATTTCATAAAACATCACTCACTCACATTCTAAATATAAATTAAAATTATTTCTTAAAAAAAGAAAAATAATCCACAGATTGTGAAATAGTTGTGGAAATACCACCAATAAATTCACGTACAAAAGAATTAGCTTTTATTAAAGCATAAATACCACCAATATAAATAATTTTAGTTATCAAGTCAGAAGAACTATAATCCATTGCAAAAAGAATAACAAGAATAATAGCAACAATAACTTGAATAAATAGCAAAGAAAATAAATTCTTAAACCAAGCCACAAAAAACCAAGAAGTAGAATTTAAAGAAGCAGAAATTATAGCAAAAGGAGCAAGAAAAACAAAAACCTGAATCATAATATATCTAAAAGAATAAGAAAAAACTAAGTTAAGCAGTGAAAAACTTAAAATACTTTTAATTAAGCCATCCAAAGAAAAAATATTAAAAGTATCAGATTCCACAGAAATATTTGAATTTATAATAGCTATAAGTTCCGAAAAAGAAATTGTTTTACCAAATAACATGCTACCAAGTTCACAAATAGCAGAGGAAAAATAAGAAAATAAATCTAATATAAAATTCATTAAATAATAAGAACAATTCATACAAATACCACAAATTACTAATTTTATTAAAAAAGAATAAGGACGTTCAATTTGTGAATAAGTATAATGTGAAATCAAATATTTAATAGAAAAATATAAAATCATAGCAAGTAGCAATGAATTAGATATAAGTAAAATTCCATTAGATATAGAAGTTCCAAAAATTGATTTAAAATTATCACTCTGCATAATAGA
This sequence comes from uncultured Clostridia bacterium, assembly GCA_904384245.1. Taxonomy (GTDB): domain Bacteria; phylum Bacillota; class Clostridia; order TANB77; family CAG-508; genus CAG-269. The sequence continues at coordinate 50,943 of CAJFJM010000002.1, read as the reverse complement.
ACCATTAACAAATGTTAAAGAATCTAAAATAGCATAAATATTAAAATCAATAGATTGTAACAAATTATCAAAAATCGAATTTATTGTATCAATAATAACTTGAGTAATATTTGATTGATCCAAAATAACCTCCTTCCAAAATATTTTCATAATATTAAGAAATTAAAGATTTAATAGCAGATAATATTAAATCAATAGCCAGTATAAATGCGTAAGAAAAAAGAGAACCTTTAATCAATTTTTTTCCCATTCTAATTCTTTCTTCATCTCCAAAACTAAATTTTTTCATAAAAACACCTGTACCAACAGCAACAGCAGCCGCTGGAGTAGAAATTTTTAAAATCCAGTCTTCAATTGTTTCAAAAGCCGAGTTAATTTTAGTAACAAGTTCCGGATCACCCCAAGCTTGAGAATAAGAATTAAATAAAAATACAAATAAAAAACTAGTAAATAAAATATAAAATATTAAAATAATTTTTTTATTATACAAAAAATTCTTTATCATAAAATCACACCTTTCAATTAATAAATTTCTATCTAAAAATATTATTTTTTAAAATAAGGAAAAAGCCAAATTTTTTGAGGAGGTAAAATAGAAGAACCATTAGATAAAAACGAAAGAGCAGAAAAAGTTTCTAATTCTTGAGTAAAAAAATGAGTATCATAAATATAATCATTCTGTATAAAAGTGCTATAACTTTCAGTTATATTAGAATTCTGAGAATTAAAAGTATTTAATAAATAATTAAAATTAGTCTCTTTAGCATTTTCAGAAAAACTTTTTGAAATTTTTTCTTTATCCTCTTTACCCAACTGTTTTTGAGCCTCTTCAATAGTAAAAATATCATCTGTACGAAACCAAATTTTATTTATCAAATTCTGCAAAATAACACTAACCGTAGCCTTTTCAGATAAAGTATTTTGCAAAGAAGAATAACTTTGTGTACTAACTATATTTATACACTTAGCCTCTCTACTAACAGAAAAAAAGTCAGCATCATTTTTAGTACAATATTTATCATATTCATCACAAATAAAAGCCGTTTTTCTAATATTACCAGTTGATAAAGAACTTAATACTTCAGATTGAAAGTCTAATTTTAAATAAGCAGCAATAATTTTAGAAAGCAAACTATATTCTGCAATATTTATATTAAGAACAACAATTTTACCTTTTTGAATTACTTCATTAAAACCAAGAACAGATAATTTTTCCTTAGGGGAACAAAAGGTAGAAAAAACATTATAATCTGAAATAAAAGTATTTGTAATTCTAGATATTTCGGAAATCAAAATATTTTTTGTTCTAGAGTCCAACATAAAAAACTCTTTTTGAAAAAAATCTAGACAACTATTTAATTCATAAATTTGATCTTGAGATAATTTACAGGAAATAAAAAGATTTCTAATCAAATGAACTTTTTCATTAAAATAACTAGGTGAAGTAATAAGTTTATGAATTTCAGAAAAAGTAACATAATTATCATTATACAATCTACAAATCTTAATACATTCAGCAATTATCTGTTCAGCTTTATCTAACCAATAAGATTCAGAATTATTTTCAGAAAAAAGAGTAAGAATAGTTTTTAATCTATTTGCAAGAACCAAAGGTTTTAAATGAGGCTTATGCAAAGGATTATAAAATGTAGAATTTGATAAATCAACAACAATTAAATCATTAGACAAATTATAATTTTTAGCATATAATTCAACCTGTTTATAATAATTACCCTTAACATCCAAAATAAGCATACCAATTTTATCATCCAAATGAGTAGAATTATATTTCATAAGTTGATCAGTAAAAGGATACATAGCAGAAGATGTTTTTCCAGATCCAATAGTGCCAGTAATTATAAAATTTTGATATAATCCAGATTCTGGTATAACAATATTATTTTCGTCTTTATCTTTCCCAACCAATAAATTTAAATCAGACTTATAAGTAATTTTAGTTTTTTTCTTAATAGAAAATTTTTTAACTAAAAAATCTTTAAAAAATCTAACAAAAATAAAATGAGAAATTATAATATTAGAAATAAAAAACGAAATCATAAAAACAGATTTAATAAAATTCCATAACTCTAAATTTTGAGAACAAATATCAAAAGGATGTATAGCAAAAGGAATTATAATTTCTGAAGCTGAATAAATTGGAGTAAAAAGGTTATAATAAATAAAACAAAAAATAAGCAAAAAAACAAAAGAAAAAATACAACTAAAAAATTTAATCTTAATAAAAATATCACCTCACTATAAAGAATCTTTTTTTATTTTTAATTTGGAACCTTGTTGATGATGAAAAAATTTTACTTCAACAAAAGTATAAAAAAAGTATAAACAAATAAAAGTCTGAATAAAAAGAAAAACAAAAAATAAAATAATAAGAAATTTAATAAAATCACCACCTAAAATAAATGAAGATGAAGTAAATAGATAATACAACATTTTTTTAAATTTGTCTATACTTTTTGAAAAAAATATGATAAAATATAATGTGTAAACAAAAATAAACTTAAAAAGGAGAGAAGAACATGGAATTTAGCAAAGATACAACAATTGGTGAAATATTAGAAAAAGCACCAGAAAAAGCAGAAATTCTATTAAATTCAGGAATGCACTGCATAGGATGTCCAGCATCACAAATGGAAACATTAGAAGAAGCTTGTGAAGTACATGGAATAGATGTAGAAGACTTAGTAGAAAAGTTAAATGCATAGAACAACAAAAAATCACAAAAAATTCATAAAATTTTTAAAAAAGTATTGACATAACCAAAAAAATGTTGTAATATATAAAAGCATTCTGAGTTATGCAATGCATATGGGCTATTAGCTCAGGTGGTAGAGCACTTGACTTTTAATCAAGTTGTCCCGCGTTCGAGTCGCGGATAGCTCACCAAAGAACTAAATATATAAACATTTAGTTCTTTATTTATAAGGCCCCGTGGTCAAGAGGTTAAGACATCGCCCTTTCACGGCGGAGACATGGGTTCGATTCCCGTCGGGGTCACCAACAATTAAATATTATTGCCACTTTAGCTCAGCTGGCCAGAGCATCGCACTTGTAATGCGAGGGTCCCCAGTTCGAATCTGGGAAGTGGCTCCATTATAAAAGTCATTCGTTTTGAGGGAAGCTCTTGATGATTGGCTTTTTTATATAATAATAGAGTAGACCGCGAAATCTATTCTATCAAAATATATATTACTACATAATTTAGTCGTTGTCTAATTGCTTATCTTCTATTTTATTTAACATTATTAAAAACTTCAAATCCTAATATTTCTATTATAGTTCCATCTTCATATTCTTTTCCTAAATCTCCCGTTAATCTATGAACATTTGATATTTTATAAAGTATTGCTTTATATTCAACTGTTCCTCCATCATTTAGGTACATTGGTATTGGTATTAATAAAATAAACAATATTACAATTATTAAAACTACTAATGTTTTATTTTTCATTTAAGTCACCTCCTAATACATTAAATAATATTAAATATTATCTGTATTTTTGTAACTTTCATTTTTTAACAGTTCATTATTTATAATAGAACCAGGCATTCCTATTATTAAATCTTTATTGTCATTTAATGAATTAAATTTTAATAATGTATAATCTTTATATCTATATTCAATACTTCCACCATCACTATAAAATGCAATTTCACAAATTCCATATTTTGCATCCAATTTTGCTTGATCTAAAATACTTTGAACACTTATTATTTTCTGATTTAACGCATCTTCTAATGAATATACCATATCTTGTTCTATTGTAACTGTTACATCTCCTGCAAGTGTGTATAATTCATAATCAATATTATCAAACTGATTGGCTTTTGCAATTTGTTTTATTCCCATATCTTTTCTTCCATGATATGTTAAATCATATGTTTTTTCATATAAAGAACTATCTAAATTATATTCAAATATTACTGGTATTTCAAGTAAATCAAATTTAAAATAATCTCAAATATTACTGGTATTTCAAGTAAATCAAATTTAAAATAATCAGTATAAAATATAACTTGTACTGTATTTTCAGTTGTTTGTCTTTTTATTCCCCAATGGAATTTATCAAATTTTTCTTCTTTATCATTTTTAATCATTTTATAATATCCATAATATTTTTGGTAATCTGCAGAAGTCCAATCGCTATCAGGAGCAATAGAATTTACAGTTGTATTTTCTGATAAAGTATCATTTTTTATATCATTTTCACCTGGTACATATTCTAATGTAATTGTTTCTGTACTTCCATTTGAAATATTATTTATTTGTAAAGTTGAAGGCTCTTTATTACCTGCATTTTTTAGAAATGTATCTAATAAATTTTCGTTTTGTATTTTCCCATCTTCAATAATGATAATATCATTATTCACTTCATCATAATTAAAAATTGCTCCTGCTATTGTTTTACCAAATGCAGACATATCTATTGTTTCAATATTATTAGTATTTTTATAGTATTTTACATTTACTGCGTAACCTAGTCCATGATAATTTTCTATATCAGACTTTATTGCAAAAATAGGCAATTTACCATTCGAAACATTGTTATAATCAACAAAAAATATAACTCCATATATTACTACCAATAAAACGATTACTATTCCTATAATAATTAAAACTTTCTTTTTCATTCATACCACCTTTTACCTTTCTATTATTTAGACAATTTTCTTATGTGTTTTAGTTGGCATTTTATGAAAAAATATAAAGATATTACTAAAAATACAATAGATATACCTAAAAAACTATATCCTATATATTGATTATAATTATTGATTGGTTGTTCTTCATAAATTGTATTTTCTTTAGTAGTAGTATTAGTATCTTGTGTTATATTTGTAGTTCCATTAGTAGTACTTATGTCTTGTCTAATACTTTCTTCTAGTGTAGTTTCACTATTATAACTTTCAGATTTGTCTTGAAAAATATTCTCATCTGATATAGTAGTATTTGTTTTATCTTCTTGTACTTGTATATTTTGCTTTGCATTTTCTTGTCGACTAATATTTTCACTTTTTCTGTTTGATACTAATGCTTTTATTCCTATTCCAAAAGATACTATAAACATTGCCAAGTTTCCTAAAATTACTTTTAGAGAATATATACTTTTATAGTATCTCCATTTTACTGTTCCAACAGGCTCTTTTAACAATTTTGATATTTCTTCAAATGAAAAATTAGATATTATTTTTAATGATATAATTTCTTTTTCTTTATCATTTAATTTACTTATTAACTTATTAAAATCCACATTATCAATTACTTTATTTAGTTCATTATTATCATCTGATATTTCATATATTTTGTCTATTGGAATATGATTTTTCTTCTTTTTTAAAAAATTAATTGTTTCATTTTTCGTAGTTGAATAAAGCCATGAAGCATAGTTATTGGTTGGCAATTTGGAATTTTCCATTTCATATATCTTAGCAAATATCATTTGCATAATATCTTCACTATCTTCTTTATTTTTAGAAATAGTAAATGCTACACCATAAACTACTTTTTTATATTTGCTATATAATTCTTCAATTCCTTTTATTTTATTTTGTTTTATATCAAGAAAAACTTTTTCTAATTCTTTATCATTTATTTTCAAAACACTGCATCCTTTACTTATTATTTTACAATAATATATCACATTTTTGTAATATAATAAATAGTATTTAAAAAGCATCTACCATCAAAGGTAAATGCCAACTATGTCAAATATGAAAAACACATCTACAACAGCCAAATTACAGATGTGTTTTTTTGTTGGTTATTTTTGTTTGCTGATTTAAACTTTTTTCATCATTTGAAAAATTTGCAAAAGTCTGCTATTATAGTAATATAAAGCGATTTAAAATAATAAAGTCAATAACAAATTAAAAAAAGCTTCAAACAAAAGATTTTAAATTATATATTTACCTTTTGTAAATAAAGAAAAGGAGTGGTTTTTATGAAAAAATCATCAAAAATAATATTAAATATGCTCGCAGTAATTATTGTTTCACTAGGCATTGTATACATAATGAACAGAATTATATATTCAAGCTATATTAAAGATTACAACAACAGAAAAACACTTAGTAAAGTAATAGATTTTACCGAAAATAATTCTATTGAACTTGATGATTTAACAATAAGTTTAGAAAGTCTAAAATATTATCCAGAAGGAAATGATGAATATTCAACTGGTGTAGAAGGAGAAGATAATAATTTACTATTAACAACTATAAAATTTTCAAACGAAACAAACCTACCAGTTGTTATAAAATCATTACAATATTTAATATTTGATAAAAAAAATAATATATTAGCTGCAGATTACCATTCTGAAAATGGTTTAAAATACATGAAAGGATTCTTATACGAAAAATATTCAGAAACATCATATGAAAACATTCCAGACCATATGGTTTCTATAGGAAGAGAAAAAGATAATATTACTCAAAATATATCTATAGTTAGCAAAACATTCGCAACAAACTTAAAATCTAGTCCAAAACAATTAACAATAAGATTATTTGATTTAGAATATAGCATAAATTCTCAACCAGCAAAATCACTAGGACTTGATGACATAGAATTTGTAATAAAATTTAATTAATTTTATGCTATTGATAATATTCCATAAAATATTTTTATATAAAAGCTTAAAAAATATAGTTAATAAAATTTTATAATAAGTAAAGAGTAGAAAATTTTCATACTCTTTATTTGTTTTGTTCATATTTTTTTCATCTTAATTTTCAACTATTTTACCAATTATAACATAAATTATTACTTTATCATTTTAATATTTTTTCAATTTTTAAAAATAATGTTACCTTTTTAAAGAAAATGGTAATATATAAATAGATATCTAAAAAGGAGCTCTAAACAAAATGAGTAATAAAAAAATAAAGGAATATATTTCTAACGGACAAATTGATATAGAAAAAATAATAAAAGACTATGCTCGGATATGTTTATGTCATTATAAAAAATAGTAAATACGGTTTTAACAATGAAGATATAGAAGAAATAGCTTCAGATGTATTTCTTGCAATATGGCAAAGCAGAAACAAATTAGAAATAAACAAAGAAATAACCCCATATATTGCAGGAATCACAAAAAATTTAATTTTAAAAAAGCAAAAAAAAATTAAAAAAACTACATTAAATATAGAAGTTTTTGAAAAATCCATACATGAAAATATAGATATTCATAATAAAGCAGAAAAAGATGAGCAGTCAAGAATTATCATAGAAGAACTATTAAAAATGAAAGAAGAAGATAGAAGAATTTTTACAAATTATTACTATTATTCAAAAAAAATAAAAGAAATATCTAAAGAACTTAACATATCAGAAATAAAAGTAAAATCAAGATTATCCAGAATAAGAAAAAAACTAAAAAAAGAATTAGAAAAAAGGGGGTATAGTTATGAATGAAAACAAAATAATTAAAAATATAATAGAAAAATCACAAATGAAAATAGCTGTATCCAAATTTACAGAGGAGGAAAAAAGTATGCCAAAAATAAACAAAATATCAAAATCAGTTGCAACAATATTAGTTGTATTAGGATTAGGAACAGGAATAGTATATGCCACAACAAATATATATGAAAAAATATGGAAAGAGCCAAAAAGTTATACACATGAAGAAATGATAAATGAATTACCACCAGAAGAAGTCACAGAAGAAGAAAAGAAAGAATTGATAAGTGAAGAGGAAGCAAAAGAAAAAGGACTAGAAATATTAGAAAAATTAGGTTATAAAAATCAAACAATAAATAGAATAGAATTAAAAAGAGGATATGATGAAGATACTGACAGTTATTACATGCTAAAAACAAAATGGGGATATGAAGAAGGTCTTATGGTTCAATTAAATGCTAAAGGAGGAGAATTTATTGCATTTAATGATATGGACTTAAAATATAAACATCTTGATTCACAAGAATTAAATGCTGAAGAAATCGCCAAAGTAGCCACAGATATATATAACAAGTTAGGTATAGAAGAAGGTAAATATACTTTATCTAAAACCAGTGCCGAAAACAATGCTTTCCAAAATCAAACAAATATATTATTAGTTGCAAATTTCTATAAATATTATGATGGAATACCAAATAAGAATGAATCTTTTAATGTTTCTTTTTTGAATTATAATGGAGAAGTATATCTAAATTCAGTTTCAGTAAATAATGATAATACTTTTCAAAATAATCCAGTAGTAATTACCGAAGAACAAGCCATAAATATTGCTACAAACAAAGAACAAGAGTTAAGTCCAAATAAAATTACTAATATTACAAGCAGTTTATCAATAGAAAAAATGAATGCTTTTATATATCAACTTGAAAATGATAAATATGATATTACAGGTTCTACGGAAGATGAAACATATTACAAAACTGAAAATATAACAAGAAAAGTATGGAAAATAAAAGTAGAACATGATGCAGAATGGAAAGACTATATGGATCATAATCAATATGTAAAAGAAGGAATGAACAAATATTATTATATAGATGCTACAACAGGAGAAATAATAGGTGGTTATCAAGCATATTTTGATTGACATACTCGGGTTATATCATACTATTGAAATTATCAAATGTAATATCATAAAATTCTCCATCAATTTAAGGTTAAAAGTAAATTCCAGATTTGTCCTAAAACTGGAATATACTTTTGTAATTAACCAAAATTATTAGCTTTTTTTATTTTTTTGTTTTTCTATCATCTTATTGTGATATAATAAATAGAAAAGTATTAGAAAAAATAAAGATACAGTAACTTTAGCAATATAAAAATTAAGAATGTTTTAAAATTAGTTATATGTTATTTATTAACTAAAATTACTCAGTTTAATAATTATTTGATAAATTTTCAAAAAATTCTACTTATCTTATTGATAATATGAATATTCATTTAAATAATTATAAAAAATGTTTTAATTCTAAAAATTTCACTCTGATATATACTTAAGATTGAAGCTAAAAAAGAGTATTTTTTATTAACAAATAATTTAATCAATAACTAATTAAAAAATGTTTCAAGCGAAAGGTTTTAATTTTTATATTTACATTTTGTAAAGCAAATTCTATTTTTAAGCAAAATCTAGAGATTACTTTTTAAAACTACAATATATTCTTTATTTTTGTAGAGAAGAACTCTAAGAGAATTGTAACATTAAATTTTTGATTTTCGTATATATTAGATTATTAATTTTCATTATAGTATAAATAATGAAATTAAATAGAATAGAAATGATAAAAAAATCCCTTAGAAAGTTTATTAAGAACTTTACAAAGAATATACTAATAGTTAAGATGAAATCAAAATTCAAGATTTTTTTTAATTTTTTTTACTTTTCTAAAATTAATTTGTATTATTATATAAAATAACGTCGATTTTGAAAGTCACAATAGTATAGAATTAGTAAAAAAATAATTAAAAAAATCTTTAAGAAAAAAATTATTACCAATATTTATTAATTATTAAAGTGAGTGATGAAAAATGTTAAATGAAATTAAATCTACATTAAAGAATAAATCTAATTTAATCTATATAATAATTGTAATCATTTTATTTATAATATTAAACATATCATTAAATTTGAAAACTTTCATAGATTCCTATTATAATTATCAAGTTGAAAACTATATAAATGAAGCTATAGAAATGTATAGTATTAACTATGATGAATTGGTTAATTCATTTAAAACACTTCAATTGTCTGATAGTACTAACACATCAGTTGAAGATTTAAAAGAGATATTAAATGGTAAAAAACAAGTAAAAAATATAAGAACAAAAGAAGTAAATTATGGTACAAGTTCTGCAAATTATATATATATAGAATTAAATGACTGGAAGGATTGTATTGATATAAAACAGTATTTAGATAACAGAGGAATAGATACATATTATCAAGCAGAAGAGACATTCTACGAAAACTATAAAAATGTAAGAAGCTATTCTAATATTATAAAGTATTTTTCAATTATTATAGCAGTATTAATTTTTATTGTAGTATGTAATAATGTTATAAAAAATGAAATTAAAGATATAAAAAATTTGGTAATTTTTGGATATACTAAAAGAAAGATTAAATCAATAATTTTTATAAAATTATTTTCAATAACATTTATAGGATTTTTTTTAGGAATAATTATTTCACAACTATTTTTATATCTTATTGCTGATATATTAAAAATAAAAATTTATAGAAATATTATTAGAGAGATAATTATTAATTTGATAATAATAATAATACCAATTTTTATCATTAAAACAAGAACCTTAAATAAAAAGTTTTTTAAGTAATCTATATTATACATTAAGCTGGCCAGCAAGTAGCTTAACCAGTGAAACAAATATATATGTATTTTTTACAATGTATGGAACATATTATAATCCTATGAATGTTGTAATAACATATTAAAAAATGTAAAAGAAATTTATTATATAAGAATATTAAATATAGAGAATAAAAAATATCTTGTAATTAAATAATTTTTATTATATTATATTAAAAAATAAAAATTTAAATTACAAGATATTTTAAATAATTAGGAGAAAAAAATGTCAAAAATCGAAATTGTAAATGGATATAAAGAATATATAAAAAACAAAGAAAAAATAGTTGTTTTAAATAATATTAATACAAAATTCGAAGAAGGAAAAACATATGCAATAATGGGTAATTCCGGTAGTGGAAAAACCACACTATTAAATATATTAGGAACGTTAGATGTACTAACAAGTGGAAAAATGTTAATCGATAGTGAAGAAATATTAAGACTAAAAGAAAATGAAAAAGCATATATAAGAATGAAGAAAATAGGTTTTATATTTCAAGAATTTTATTTAAACCAATATATGACTGTTCAAGAAAATATAATGCAACCAATGTACATAAATAAAGAATATGATAAAACTGCAAAAAAGCAAAGAACAAACGAATTAATTGAAATGATGGGATTAAGCCAAAGAAAAAAGCATTATCCAAAGGAATTATCAGGTGGAGAACAACAAAGAGTTGCAATTGCAAGAGCATTAGCAAATAAACCAGATATAATATTGGCTGATGAACCAACAGGAAATTTGGATAAAAATAATGAACAAAAAATTTTTGAAATATTAAATAGCTTAAGCAAGAATGGAAAATGCGTAATAATAGTTTCACATAGTAACGTCGTAAAAAAATATGCTGATATAATATTAAATTTAGAAGAAGGAAAATTAAAATAAATGAATTTTAGTACAATATTGAAATTATCTATTCAAAGAGCAATAAAAAATAGAAAAAGAAATGCAATAATTCTTATTCCCTTAATTATTATAATAATATTAATATTATTTTCAATAACAATACAATATTCAATGCAATCATATGTCATTGATATAGGATTTAATATTAATATGAGGACAATTTCTGGAATAAATTATACACCTGCAGACTATAAAGAAATTATTGAAAAATTATTATTTATCAACAATATAGATATGATAGTAGATCAATACGAATCTAGAATAGTTGCAATAGTAACATGCGAGAAATTCCAAAATGGAAAAACAGACGGAAAAGTCTACGAAACACCAACAAACGCAAAAACCTCTCCAGAAGTAATTAAGGGAAGAAAAATAAGTGATGATGACCAATATGTTATTATAATACCAGATAAAATATATGCAGATAGCAATACAAATAGAACATTTGAAAATCCAATATTAGAAGATGAATACATAAATGGAGAAGAATTATTAGGCAAAAATATTAGAATGAAAATAGAAGGTGACAATAAAGAACTTTATAAAGATTTTAAAGTAATAGGAATTTATGATAGTAGTAAATATGATGACACTCAAACTATATATATACCTAAGACAACAATAAAATTATTAAACGAAGAATTAGGAGCTTCTTTTTCAGAATATTATATGAATGTAGTAGTAGATAAAGTAGAAAATCTAAATGAAGTAAGAAATAAATTAACAGAAGAAGGAATTTTAAAAAAAACTAAAATACAAATAGATGCTTCTAGTGATAAAGAAGTAGGTATTGAAGAAACAAATTTTATATCTACAACAAATCTCAATATAGAAACATTACAAATAATTAAAAATATAGCATTTTTTCTATCAGTCTCTTCATTTGTGATTTTAATATTTATATTAGTAGCAACTAATGTAAATAAAACATATATATCAGCCACAGAATTAGGAGTTCTAAAAATAGAAGGATATAAAGATAAATATATACAAATAATTACAATATTTGAAAATATAATTGTTTGTATAATAAGTTTTATAATTGCTTTTATTTTATATAAATTACTACAAGTAATAGGGAATTTTTTAATAGACTGCATAATCCAAAAAGAAACAGTAAGTTTAACTTTATATAAAATAAGGGAACAACTTTTCTTGATAAAAAAAATTCCACAAAAAATAAATTATAGCATTGTACTAATTATTTTTTCTATCATAATTCTAATAGAAAGTATAAATACATTCTTCATAAATAAAAGAGTTTTGAAAAAGAATATATCTGATATTATAAAAATATAAAAAAGGAGGAAGGTATTAAAAAATTTAATACCAAAATAAATATGGAAAAAGTAGCAATAATAACAGGAGCATCAAGAGGAATAGGGAGAGAAATAGCAAAAAGTTTAGCAAAAAAGGGAATAAAAGTAATTGCAAATTATAACCATTCAAAAGAAAAAGCAGAAAATTTAAAAAAAGAATTACAAAAAGAAGGATATGAAATAGAAATATATAAAGCAGATGTATCAAAAAAATCAGAATGCAAAAAATTAGTAGAATACACTCTAGAAAAATACAAAAAAATTGATATATTGATAAATAATGCAGGAATAGATAAATACCAATTAGTAACAGAAGTAACAGAAAATGATTGGAATGAAATAATAAACACAAATCTATACTCAGCATTTTGCATGTGTCAAGAAGTATTACCAAATATGATACACAATAAAAAAGGATGCATTATAAACATCTCATCAATATGGGGAATTGTAGGAGCATCAACAGAAGTAGTATATTCAATAAGTAAAGCAGGAATGGATGGACTCACAAAAGCATTAGCAAAAGAAGTAGGACCATCAAACATAAGAGTAAATTCAATAGCACCAGGATATATAGAAACAGACATAAATAAAGATGTAACACAAGAAGAAAAAAATGAAATATTAAAAACAATACCATTAGAAAAAATAGGAGAACCTACAGATATTGCAAAATGCGTTAATTGGCTAATAGAAGACAATTACACAACAGGACAAATAATTTCCATAAATGGTGGTTGGGTAATATATTAAAAATAAAAAGTGTCAATAATATTTACATTGACACTTTTTATAATACAAAAATTTATATTAACCAAATATATATTTTTTCATATAAGAAAAAGATAAAAGAGCATTGCATATATAACACTGCTCCAGTTATCAAAATTTATATAAAACATTTCTAAAAACACTATTCTTCAGAAACTTTTGCTTTTTTCCTATAATTACCAGAAATCAATTTAGGTAAATAAGTAATAATCTTATAAACAGCTAAACGAATTTTTTTGCTCCATAAATAAGATCTTCTTAATTTTCTAGCAGAACCCAAAGAAACTGGTTCATCTTCTAAAACTAATAATTCATTTTGGATTTTTTCAAGAGGAAAAATATAATTATTACCATCATTATTATCCCATTTATTAGCATCATTTCTAAAACAGAAATTAAAAGTCTCACCTTCACCTAATTGAATTTCAGCTTGAAAACCTAACTCTGTTTTTTCCATTTTAATATCATTTAAATTATCCCAATTGTTACCGAATCCATAATGAAGAAAAACTTCTGATGAATTATCTTGAAAAAACTCACCAGTATAAGATAGTTTAACATTAGTGTTTTCAACTAATTTATCAGTATTAAAAAATATATTCTTTGTTAATTCCATAATTTTCGCTCCTTAACTTTATCTTTTGCTTTCTCTATTATAATATTAAATCTGACAATGTTCAAGTATTTTTTTAAAAAATTTTCAAAATTTTGTCATTTTATCTTTTGAAAAAAGATAAAATAGTCATAAATGTAATATTTGCAAAGGTTACAAGAACTTCAAAGAAATAAAAAATATAAAAAATAAAAATAAAAAATTAAAAAATAGAATAATTAAATAACATACAAGAATAAAAATATAAAGAAATAATATAAACTATAAAATATCATTAAAAAAACAACACAAAAAAGCAAAAATTATAAAGGATATTGTCAAAAAAAAGAAACTGTGGTACTATAAAAATAGAAAATATAAAAGGGGTAAAATTATGAAAGAAGAAAGAATAACTAACCAAAAAACGAATAGTGTAATATTAACAAAAGAAGGTGATAAAGACATGGAAGAAAAAGAAGAAAACACAAAAACAAAGAAAAAAATATCCAAAAAAGAAAACCCAAAAAAAGGTCAAAAATTCATACAAATAAAAGTAAATTCTCAAAAAAATAAAAAGAAAATAAAAGAAAATATAAAAGAAATGGAAAAGCCAAAAAATAAAAAAAGAAAAAAAGTAATAATATGTGTAACAATAGGAATCATCATTTTATTTTTATTATTATTTTCAAGCATATTTGCACTAATAAACATAAATAACTCAAAAATAATAAGTGGTGTAAAAATAGAAGGAATAGATATATCTGGACTTTCTAAAGATGAAGCAAAAGCCAAACTAGAAGCGGTATATAATGAAAAGAAAGAAAAAGAAATACCAATAAAATACAATGAATTTGAATCAAGTATAAATCCTAGCATGATAGAATTAAACTATAATATAGAAAAAGCCGTAGATGAAGCAATAAATGTAGGAAGAAATAACAATATATTTATAAACAACTACAACATCTTATTCACACTAATAGGAAAAAAAGATATAAATGTAGAAATGACAATAAATGAAGAAGCAACAAGAAAAATAATAGAAGACACAGGAGCAAATCTACCAGGAGTTGTAATAGAATCAAGTTACTATATAGAAGGAGAAAATCTAATAATAACAAAAGGAAAAGAAGGAATAAAAATAGACACAGAAGGATTACTTACAAAAATAAAAGAAAGATTAGATGATATAGCAATACAAAATGACTATATAGAAATACCAGTAACAACAAAAACTCCAGAACCAATAGATGTAGATAAAATACACAGTGAAGTATATAAAGAAATGAAAAATGCATATTATACAAAAAATCCATTTGAAATACATCCAGAAGTAGAAGGAGTAGACTTTAATGTAGATGAAGTAAAAGCTATGATTGCACAAGAAGACAAAGAAGAATACACAGTAAAATTAACAATAACAAAACCAACAGTAACAGTAAACGATATAGGAACAGAAGCATTCCCAGATAAATTAGGAACATGTACAACAAGATATGATGAAAGAGACACAGACAGAACAACTAACTTAAAATTAGCCTGTCAAAAATTAAATAATCAAGTAGTATTAGCAGGAGAAACATTTTCATACAACAAAACTTTAGGAGAAAGAACAATAGCAGCAGGATATAAAAATGCAAAAGTATATGAAAACGGTCAAGTAGTAGATGGAATAGGAGGAGGAATCTGTCAAATTTCATCAACACTATACAATGCAATTGTTGACGCAAACTTAGAAACAGTAGAAAGAAGAAACCATCAATTTGTAACCTCATATATAGCAGCAGGAAAAGATGCTACAGTTGTTTATGGTATGACAGATTTTAAATTTAAAAATACAAGAACATACCCAATAAAAATAATAGCAACAGCACAAAACGGCATAGCAACAATATCAATATATGGAAATAAAGAAGCAGTTGAATATGATGTAACCTTAGAAGTTAAACAAATATCAACAATACCAAAAACCACACAATATGTAGAAGACGCAAGTTTACCAGTAGGAACAGAAAAGGTAAAACAATCAGGAGCAAATGGTGTAAAAACAGAAACATATTTAGTAAAATCTTTAAATGGAAAAGTAGTATCAAGAGAACTAGTATCAAGAGATACATATAATGCAATGCCAAAAATCATATTAAAAGGAACAAAAGGTGCAACAAATAGTTCATCAACAACAACACAACCACAAGAAGAAACAACACAAAGCACACAAACACCAACAACACCAACAACACCAACTGAAGAGAGTCCAACAGAAAGTCAAGAACAAAATTCTACAGCAAATGAGACAAGTGAAGAAACATCCACAACAGTAAATAATATAGAAGAATAAGCAAAAAGAAAAAAACATTACTAAACAAGTTTTAGTAATGTTTTTTTATATATGTAATTTTTGGTGAGCCATAGAGGGTTCGAACCTCCGACCGTCAGATTAAGAGTCTGCTGCTCTACCAACTGAGCTAATGGCCCATAAAGTTTACAAAAAACATTATAATATTTTTTATAGAGAATGTCAATAAGTGATGCCAAAAAACCAGAAAAAATAAAATAAAAATAGAATAAAAAAATCACATAAATTTTCTTGAAACATAATAATATATATAATATAATCTTAATAGAAAACCAACATTTTTTATAATTAAATCATGTTTTCTAAAAAACAAAGGTTGTGATAAAATGAACACAATAGTATTAAAATTTGGTGGTAGTTCTGTAGCAGATAATATAAAACTAAATATTGTTGCAGATAAAATCATCGAATTAAAAAAGGAGGCAAAAAATATTGTTGTGGTTGTATCAGCACAAGGAAAAACAACTGATACACTAATTAAGGAAGCTTGTGAATTATCTGCAGTACCAAATGAAAGAGAAATGGATGTGTTACTTTCCACAGGAGAGCAAATAAGTGCATCAAAACTAAGCATACTATTAAATAGAAAGGGATATCCCGCTATTTCACTTACAGGTTGGCAAGCAGGAATAGAAACAAACTCCATTCATCAAAATTCAAAAATATTACAGATTAACACAGAAAGAATTACAAAAGAATTAAAACAAGGCAACATTGTAATAGTAACAGGATTTCAAGGAATTGATGAAAATAGCGACATAACTACTTTTGGAAGAGGCGGCTCAGATACAACAGCAGTAGCGTTACAAGCAAGTCTTAATGCGGATAAATGCTATATTTTTTCAGATGTAGATGGAATTTATTCCGCAGATCCTAAAATAATAAAAAAATCAAAAAGGCTAGATGAAATATCTTTTGAAGAAATGCAAGAAATAGCAGATTCAGGAGCAAAAGTATTGCACAATAGATGTATACACATAGGAAACAAATTTAACTGCAATATTGTAGCCAAATCAACATTTTCAAATGAAGGTGGTACTAAAATTTGTAAAGAAATAGAAAATTGCGAAGTAAAAAGTATTGTAAAAAATGACAAAATGTTAACTATTTTTATGCAAAAAAATGAACCAATTACAAATAAAGAAGTATTTTCAATTTATTCTGATTTATTATCAAGCAATATTATACTCGAATCTTTTTCTAGGGAAAATAGTTATTTACAGTTTAGAATAAAAAAGTCCGAGCAAAATAAAGTTCAAGAAATATTAGAAAAAAGATATCCCGAATTTAATATTGTACAAAATAATTATATTAAATTAACCATAGTTGGATATGGAATAACACAAGATAATATTATATTATCTAAAATTATAGAATTTTTAAAAAATAAAAATATCTATATATTTGATATAAATTTAAATCAGTCTAAAATAGAAATAATATTAGATGAACTAGAAAACAGTTATTTAGAAGAATTGCATAAAATGTTAATATAGGAGAGTGATTTTTTATGAAAGAATTAGTATTTAAAGGCTGTGGAACAGCAATATCAACACCTTTTACAGAAAGTGGTGTGAATTTTAAAGAATTTGGAAAATTATTAGAATTTCAAATAGAAAATAAAGTTGATGCAATTATAGTATGTGGAACTACAGGAGAATCATCAACAATGACCACAGAAGAAAAAAAGAAAACAATCAAATATGCAATAGATAAAATAAATAAAAGAACAAAAGTAATTATAGGAACAGGAAGTAACAACACAAAAACAGCAATAGAAATGTCAAAATATGCAGAAGAAGCGGGAGCAGATGCACTATTAGTAGTAACACCATATTACAACAAAACAACAAGCCAAGGACTAATAGCACATTATACAGCAATAGCAAACTCAGTAAAAATCCCAATAATATTATACAATGTCCCAAGCAGAACAGGAGTAAACATAGAACCAAAAACATGTCTTGAACTATCTAAAATAAAAAATATAGTAGCAGTAAAAGAAGCAAGCGGAAATATATCTCAAATAGCAAAAATAGCAAAATTATGTGGAGACAATCTATATATTTACTCTGGAAATGATGACCAAATAGTCCCAATACTATCATTAGGGGGAAAAGGAGTAATATCAGTATTATCAAATGTAATGCCAAAATTCACACACAATATGACATATGAATATTTTAAAGGAAATGTAGAAAAAGCAGCAAAAATGCAATTAGAAGTATTAGATTTAGTAGATGGACTATTTTGCGAAGTAAACCCAATACCAGTAAAACACGCATTAAATCTAATGGGATATAACTATGGAAAACCAAGATTACCTTTAATAGAATTATCAGAAGCAAATAAAGAAAAGCTAAGTAACATTATGAAAAAACATAATTTAATATAAAAATAGAAGGATTAAAAAAAAATTAATTATTTTGATCATTTATGCTTTAAGCGAAGAGAAAAAGAAAATAATAATAGAATAATATAAAAATAAATGATACAAAAATAAATCATATAATAATAAACAATATAAAAAATAATATAATAAAAATAAAATCAAATAAATAAAAGATAAAAAACAGTAAAATAAAAAAACGCAAATTTATATAAAGTCAAATAAAGAAAGGAAAGAAAAAAATGAATGTTTTATTAAATGGCGCATTAGGAAAAATGGGAAATGAAGTAAAAGAAGCAATAAAAAAACAAGAAGAACTAAAAATTGTATGCGGTTTTGACAGAGAAGAAAATCTAACAGGAGAATTCCCAATTTACTCTAACTTAGAAAAAATAAAAGAAAAAATAGATGTAATAATAGACTTCTCTGTACCAGTAGCAACATTTAAAATTTTAGAATATGCAAAAGAAAAACATATACCAATAGTAATAGCCACAACAGGATTCACAGAAGAAGAATTAAACAAAATAAAAGAATACTCTAAAGAGTTACCAATATTCAGAAGTTCAAACATGTCATTAGACATAAACTTAATGGCAAAACTAGTTCAAAAAATAGCAAAAGTATTAAAAGACTCAGACATAGAAATTATAGAAACACATCACAACAGAAAAATCGATAGCCCTAGCGGAACAGCCATTTTGCTAGCAGACAGCATAAATCAAGTATTCAACAACGAAAAAACATATAATTTTGAAAGAATGCAAAAAAGAGAAAAAAGAGACAAAAATGAAATAGGTTTCTCATCAATAAGAGGAGGAAACATAGTAGGAGAACATACAGTAAAATTCTTTAGTGAAAACGAAACATTAGAAATAAAACACACATCATATTCAAGACAAGTATTTGCAGAAGGAGCAATAAAAGCAGCAAGGTTTATTGTGGAGCAAAAGGATGGGGTGTATGATATGAATGATATAGTTTAATATTTTTTGTTTATTGCTCAATATACTTTTTCCATCATTTTTGGAAAAAGCCATTAAAAAATCTAGTGGTGGATTTTTTATTCCACACACTAGATTTTCTTACACTGATTTTCACCAAAAGTCAAAGAATATTTTTAATAATTTCTTACTCCAAAGCAAAGAATCTTTTTAATTTTTTCAAATAATTTTTTATCAATAAAAAATCAGATAAAATTTATAATCACATTTTCTAGTCACACAGAACAAAAGAAAATATTTAAAAATAATAGAAATTAAAAATCTAAATAAAAATCACAAAAAAATAAAAAAATAGAAAAATTTTAGACTAATATATTGCAAAAATCTATTAGTCTGATAAAATAGAAAGAGAGGATGATAATATGAAGAAGGCAGGAAAAGAAAATAAAGAGGTAGAAAACACAATAGATGAATTAAATACAATGAACCTAAGTGAAGAAGAAAGAATAATGTATGAAGAAAGAGAAAAAGCTATTATAAATTATAATTTTGGAATGGCATCAGCAGAAAGACATGGTAAAGAGGAAGGGCTAAAGGAAGGATTAAAGGAAGGAGAAGAGAAAAAGAAAATTGAAATAATAGAAAACATGCTAAAACTAAAAATAGATGATGAAACAATAAAAAAATCAGTCAACATAACAGATGAAGAATTAGCAAAATACAAAAAAAAATACATGTATAATAAGACAATATAAAAAAATAAAAATATAAAAAGATGAAAAATGAAAGGATGGGTGAAAAATGCTAAAAATATACAATACAAACATAGAAACAGGAAATTTAGAAGAAATAAAGCAATTTATAAAAGGAAGTTGGATAAACCTGGTAAACCCATCAGAAGCAGAAATAAAAAAAGTATGTGAAAACGTACAAATGGAAGAAGAATTCATAAGAGACGCATTAGACTTCGAAGAAAAAGCAAGAATTGACACAGAAGAGGATGACAACACAATATTATTTGTAGTAGATGTACCAATTATAGAAAAAAACGAAGAAAATGAAATGTACACAACAATGCCATTAGGAATGATAGTAGTAAGAGACGACTTTTTTATAACAGTATCACTAAGAAAAAACCGCGTTATAGAAGATTTTGAAAAACGAAAAATCAAAAATTTTCAAACATACAAAAAATCCAGATTTATATTTCAAATATTATACTTAAACTCATCATATTATTTAACATACCTAAAGCAAATAAACAAAGAAACAGAAATAGCAGAATATATTTTAAAAAACTCCATGAAAAATAAAGAATTGCTAAAATTATTAAACTTAGAAAAGAGTTTAGTATATTTTACAACATCATTAAAATCAAATGAATTAGTCATGGAAAAAACAATGAGAGGAAAAATAATAAAATTATATGATGATGATGAAGACATACTAGAAGATGCCATTACAGAAAACAGACAAGCAATAGAAATGGCAAACATATATAGAGATATTTTTAATGGAACCATGGATGCATATGCATCAATAATATCAAATAACTTAAATGGAGTTATGAAAACATTAACAGCCATCACAATAGTACTAGCAGTTCCAACAATGATATCAAGTTTTTGGGGAATGAATGTAAAATTACCATTTGAAAACAACCCATTCGGGTTTGTAATAATGATAATATTAGCTGTAGTAACAACTCTAATAGTAACATGGTGGCTAAAGAAAAGAGACATGTTTAATTAAAAATATAATAAAAACTAAAAAATTTTAGATTCCAAATAACATACATACAATATGTTTACAGAACATTTAATTATAACACAAAGAATAAAATAAAAATAAAAAATATAAATAAAAAACTGGGAGAATAAACAAATATTATATCTAAATTCTCCCATTTTTTATTGTATAGTAAAAATTTACACCTATATAGATTTTTCCGTATACAACAAGAAAAGCAACCTTTTTAATAAATTTCATCACCAACAATTTTAGTAATACTATTTAATTCAGATTTCAAAGTATTATACAAACTCTGACCAATAGAAGTATCTTCAGAAGATTCATATTTTAAAATAGCATCTTCCATATCAATCAACTTAAATTTATGATATCTAACATTAGGATTTTTATAAATATAAACAGGAGTATAAGTAGCAGAATTTATATTAAGAGTATCATTTTCAAAAGTCAAATCCAAATTCAAAATAACAGAACTTCTAGTATTATCATAATTTTGATCTGCCGTAAAATTTCCCAAAGCATATATAACAAAACAATCCTTTACAGTACCATCTTCCAAAGTAACAGACCTTTTTTCCATAGGTTCAGCAACATGAGGATGATTACCAATAATAATATCAACACCAGATTCAAATAAAAAATCAGCCAAATCCTCTTGCTCAGAATTTTGAACAGTACTATACTCAGTACCCCAATGCATACAAGCAATTATAACATCAGCATTCTCGCTTTTAGCTAAATTTATCTGAGAAGACATTAAATCTTTATCAATCAAATTAACACAAAAATCCTTATCAGAAGGAACAGGAATACCATTAGTTCCATAAGTATAATTCAAGAAAGCAATTTTAACACCATCTATATCTTTATACAAAATTTTACTCTGTTCTTCTCGAGATTTATAAGTTCCCAAATGACTCAATCCATTAGAATCTAAAACATCAATAGTTCTACTAAGACCAGAAAAACCATAATCCAAACAATGATTTCCAGCAGTAGAAATAATATCAACACCAATATTCTTAACAGCAGTAATTAAACTATCAGGAGAATTAAATCTTGGATAATTACTATAACCAACATCACTACCAGCAAAACTAGTCTCTAAGCTACTAATAGCAATATCAGCAGGCTCAATATATTTAACAACATCATCAAAAACATAATTAAAATCATAAGTACCAGTAGAACTATCATAAGCATCAAAATACTGAGTATTATGACACAAAATATCACCAGTAGCAACTAAATTAAAATTAACAGGAGAAATTTCCTCAGAAACAGTATTAACACTATTACCAGTATTATTTACATCAAGAAAATTAAAATTTTCTACATTTTCATTACCCTTTTTTAAAAATAAATTTAATATATCATCATAAAAAACAAAAACTGCAATCAAAATTAAAATAATAATAAAAAATTTAACAAAAAAACCAAAATTTTTATTTTTAACAAAATTTTTCATAAATAATCCCAATCCCCTTAAAAAATAAATTTTCAAAAATAATTTATCATAAAAATAAAATTTTTTCAATCAAAGAATAAAAACAGCAAAATTGCATAAAATACAATTATAAAAACATAAATCTTTGACTTTTTAAAAACATATAAAGGTTTATGGGTAACCTTTAAAAACCTAAATCTATTATACAAGGAGAAGAAAATGAAAGTTATAGATAAAATAGCATTACTACTTATTATTATAGGAGCAATAAACTGGGGGCTAATCGCATTATTTAAGTTTGACTTAGTAGCAGCATTATTTGGAGAAATGTCAGTATTATCAAGAATAGTCTACGGATTAGTAGGAATCTCAGGATTATGGGGAATAAGATTATTATTCACAAATAATGATTAAAAGTAAATTAAAAATTTAAAAGAATAAAAATAATTAAAAATATTATTAAAAAATAGCATAAAACATCTATTTTTAATAATATTTTTTTATTGCAATGTCACAGCTATAATAAATTGCCCAAAACTTGAAATTAAAGAAAATATAGTGTATAATGCCAAAGATAAGGAGGAGATTAAATGTTAAGTGCAAATGGAGTAACCGTAAGATTTGGAAAAAGAGTATTATTTGAAGACGTAAATATAAAATTCACAAAAGGAAACTGTTATGGAATAATAGGAGCAAACGGAGCAGGAAAATCAACATTCCTAAAAGTTCTATCAGGAGAAATAGAACCAAGTAAAGGAGATGTAACACTAGACAAAGGAGAAAGACTATCAATCCTAAAGCAAGACCACTTTGCATATGAAGAAAACACAGTAATGGACACAGTACTAATGGGAAACAAAGAACTATATGACATCATGAAAGAAAAAGAAGCAATATATGCAAAACCAGACTTCTCAGAAGAAGATGGAATGAAAGCAGCAAAACTAGAAGAAAGATTCGCAGAGCTAGACGGATGGAATGCAGAATCAGATGCATCAATGCTATTAAATGATTTAGGAATAATACCAGAAAACCACTATAAGTTAATGAAAGAAATAGAAGCCAAAGAAAAAGTAAAAATCCTATTAGCACAAAGTCTATTCGGAAATCCAGATGTATTGTTACTTGACGAACCAACAAACGACTTAGACCTAAAAAGTATAAACTGGTTACAAGAATTCCTAATAAACTATGAAAACACAGTAATAGTAGTATCACACGACAGATATTTCCTAAACAAAGTATGTACATATATAGCAGATGTAGACTTCGGAAAAATAAAAGTATACCCAGGAAATTATGATTTCTGGTATGAATCAAGTCAACTTGCGCTAAAACAAGCTAGAGAACAAAACAAGAAAAAAGAAGAAAAAATAAAAGAACTACAAGAATTCATAGCAAGATTCAGTGCAAATGCATCAAAATCAAAACAAGCAACATCAAGAAAGAAAACACTAGAAAAAATAGAACTAGACGAAATAAAACCATCAAACAGAAAATATCCATATGTAGACTTCAAGCCAGACAGAGAACCAGGAAAAGAAATCTTACAAGTAAAAAACATATCAAAAACAGTAGAAGGAGTAAAACTATTAGACAATATATCATTCACAGTAAAACAAGACAACAAAATAGCATTTTTAGCAGACAATGAACTAGCAAAAACAGTCTTATTTCAAATAATAGCAGGAGAAATAGAGCCAGACGAAGGAACAATAGAATGGGGAACAACAATAACAAAAGACTATTTCCCTAAGGATAACAGCTACTTATTCGAAACAGACGAAAACATCACAGAATGGCTAAGAAAATACTCAAAAGACCCAGACGAAACATATGTAAGAAGTTTTCTAGGAAGAATGCTATTCTCAGGAGATGAAGCACTAAAACAAGTAAATGTCCTATCAGGAGGAGAAAAAGTAAGATGTGTTTTATCAAAAATGATGTTATCAGGAGCAAATCTTTTAATATTTGATGAACCAACAAACCATTTAGACATGGAAAGTATAACAGCACTAAATGAAGGAATGAAAAAATTCCCAGGAAATATTCTATTCACATCACATGACCACGAATTAACACAAACAGTAGCAAATAGAATTATAGACATAAAAGAAGATGGAAAAGTAATAGATAGAGAAGTTACATATAATGAATATTTAGGAATTGAATAATAAAGTAAATAGAAAGAGGAAAACAAAATGTTAAGAAAAATAAAATTCAAAGAATTTAAAGACTTATACAGAAAACGCATAGTACAAGATTTTCCCAGCAGTGAAAGACCAAACCTAGAAGGATTCAGAAGAAGAATATTAAAACACAATGAACAAGTATTTATATATGAAGAAAATGAAACAGAAAAAGGATATTGCATCATAGCAGACTTAAACGAATATGTCCTAGTATCATTTTTAGCAGTATACAAAGAAACAAGAGGGCAGGGAATAGGAACAAAAATATTAAAAGAGATAGAAGAAAAATACTCAAACAAAAAAGGAATTTTCCTAGAAGTAGAAAATCCAGACTTCGCAGAAACAGAAAAAGAAAAGAACATACAAGAAAAAAGAATTAAATTCTATCAAAAATCAAACTTTGAAATTGTACCAAATTTAAATGTAAAATTATTTATGGTAAATTTTAAAATTATGATTTATCAAAAAGAGAATAAAGAAATAAATATACAAGAAGTTATTGATAGGATAAATGGGTATTATAGTAAGATTATAGATAAGAAAAGGTTAAGCTATATAGAATTTGAAACAACAAAATAGAATTGCAAGTAAGTATTCAAGATATATAAGGAGAATTTAATTTTGATAATATTAGCTCCTTTCAAGCAAAAAATAAGTACCACGTTAGTGAATTGCAAAATTTTATGGAATTCCTTTTCAAGGAGTTCCATGAAAATTTGTAGTTTATTAACGTGGTACTATCGCTTTTTTCTTTTTATTCTATCATTCAAGTTTTATACTTTATTTCTTATTTAATTTTTGTTGATTTAATTTTATGTTAAATTCTGGTTTCGTATTTTTTCTCATTTTCATAATATAAAAATCTTACTAAAATTTAAAAATGCATAAATAAAGTAATATCTAAAATAAAAATTTGACAGAACGCAAAACACAAAAATATGTGAAATCAAAATCATAATTTCACATAAAAATGTGAAATCACACCTAAAAAAACACATAAAAACGTGAAAATACTTGAAAAAACAATTAAAAAAATATATAATAATAATATAACAAAATATAAAAACAAAAGTAATAAAATAAAATTAATAAAAAGATAAAAACTCATATAAAAGGAGGAAAAAAATGCAAAGGAACTTTTTAAGAGAATTAGAAGAATGGAAAAATAAAAATCAAAATACACCTCTAATGGTAATAGGAGCAAGACAAATAGGAAAAACATATATAATAAACAAATTCTGCAAAGAAAATTATAATGATTATATCTATATAAATTTAATGAATAATAAAGGAATAATAGAAATATTTGACGAACCAATAAACACAGAAGAAAAAATAAAAAAAATGGAATTATACTTGGGACGTTTAATAAAAGAAGAAACCATAATATTTTTTGATGAAATACAAGAATCAGAAAACTTAATATCAGCACTTAAATATTTTTGCGAAGCAGAATTTCCATATAAAATAGTTTGTGCAGGCTCACTATTAGGAGTAAAACTAAAAAGATTTAAAAATTCTTTTCCAGTTGGAAAAGTGATAATAAAATACATGTACCCAATGACATTTGAAGAATTTTTAAAAGCAATCAATTATGAACAAGCAATAGAAGTAATAAAAGACTGTTTTAACAAAAATAAAAAAATGAGTAATCCTATTCATGAAAAATTATTAAATTATTATAGACTATTCTTAGCAACTGGAGGAATGCCAATAGCAGTAGATAATATAATAAAAAACAATTTGGAAATCTTAAAATTTGATAATAATTTATTAAAATCAATTATTGAAGCATATTTAGCAGATATGGAAAAATACACATTAAACTATTATGAAACAATAAAAATAGAAAAAATATATAAAAACATACCAAATCAACTTGCAAAAGAAAATAAAAAATTTCAATTTTCTAAAATAGAACCATATGCAAGAAGAAGAGACTTTGAAACAAGTTTAGATTGGCTTATAGCAAGTAAATTAGTAATACCATGCTATTTTGTAGAAAAATTCGAAACACCATTAAAAGGTTTTATGGATGAACAAAAATTCAAATTATATTTAAGTGACACAGGAATATTAACAGAATTACTGGAAATTCCCAGAAATAAAATTCTTCTAAATGAAAATTTTCAATATAAAGGTGTCATAGCAGAAAATTATGTAGCAAATGAATTACAAGCAAATGGGATTAGTTTATATTATTGGGCAAAAAATCAAGTTGCAGAAATAGATTTTTTAATTGACACACAAAAAGGTGTTATTCCAATAGAAGTAAAAGCAAATGAAAACAAAAAATCAAAAAGTCTAAATTATTTTATGCAAAACACA
The DNA here is from genome assembly GCA_904384245.1 of uncultured Clostridia bacterium. GTDB lineage: Bacteria > Bacillota > Clostridia > TANB77 > CAG-508 > CAG-269. The sequence goes on along the minus strand of CAJFJM010000002.1, from coordinate 23,581 downwards.
AAAAAGGACCTGGCAATAAGAATATCAGCCAACAATTTTGGAATTGAAAACAAAATAAAATCAGTTCCTCTATATGCAGTATTTTGCATAACAAAATAAAAATTCAATTGACTAAACAACTACTGATTGTTATAATAAGACTGTAAATAAAAAAGTAAAGAAAGAGGAATGATATAAAAAATGAATAAAATAGCAAAAACAATAGCAGAAGAATTAAATGTAAAAGAAACACAAGTAGAATCAGCAATAAAGCTAATAGATGAAGGAAACACAATTCCATTCATAGCACGTTACAGAAAAGAAGTAACAGGAGGGCTAAGTGACGAAACACTAAGAAATTTAGGAGAAAGACTAAACTACCTAAGAAACTTAGAACAAAGAAAAGAAGAAGTAGTAAAATCAATAGATGAGCAAGGAAAACTAACAGACGAAATTTTGCAATCAGTAGCAATAGCAAAAACATTAGCAGAAGTAGAAGATATCTACAGACCATACAAACAAAAGAAAAAAACAAGAGCAACAGTAGCAAAAGCAAAAGGACTAGAGCCACTTGCAAACATCATAATAGAACAAAAAGAAACAAAACCAATAGAAGAAATAGCAAAAGAATATATAAATATAGATAAATTAAATGAAGAAGAAAAGAAAAACAAAGACAAAGTAGTATCAACAGCAGAAGAAGCAATAAATGGAGCATTAGACATAATAGCAGAAAACATATCAGACAACCCAAAATACAGAAAAGAAATAAAAAGACAATGCTACAGAGAAGCAAGCATACAAACAAAAAACACAAAAGACGAAAAATCAAACTATGAAATGTACTATGATTACCAAGAACTAATAAAACACATCCCAAGCCATAGAATTTTAGCAATAAACAGAGGAGAAAAAGAAGAATATTTAAAAGTAAAAATAGAAAAACCAGAAGAAAAAATATTATTATACATGGAAAAAGACATAATAAAAGGTGAAACACAATTCACACAAATGTTAAAAGAAACAATACTAGACAGTTTCAAAAGACTAATAGAACCATCAATAGACAGAGAAATAAGAGCAGACCTAACAGAAAAAGCAGAAGAAAAAGCAATAAAAGTATTTGGACAAAACTCAAAACAATTATTACTAGGAGCCCCAATAAAAGGAAAAACAGTAATGGGATTTGACCCAGCATACAGAACAGGATGCAAAATAGCAGTAATAGATGAAACTGGAAAATTACTAGACTACACAACAGTATATCCAACAGAACCACAAAATGATGTAGAAAACGCAAAAAAAGAACTATTAAAACTAATAGACAAAGACAAAATAGACATGATAGCAATAGGAAATGGAACAGCATCAAGAGAATCAGAAATGTTTGTATCAGACATGATAAAAGAAGCAAAAAGAGATGTACACTATGTAATTGTAAGTGAAGCGGGGGCATCTGTATATTCAGCATCAAAACTTGCAACAGAAGAATATCCAGACATAAATGTATCAATAAGAGGAGCAATATCAATAGCAAGAAGATTACAAGACCCACTAGCAGAGCTTGTAAAAATAGACCCAAAAGCAATAGGAGTAGGACAATACCAACATGATGTAAACCAAAAGAAGCTAGCTGAAAGTCTAACAGGAGTAGTAGAAGACAGTGTAAACAAAGTAGGAGTAGATGTAAACACAGCAACACCATCACTACTATCATATGTATCAGGAATAAATAGTACAATAGCAAAAAACATAGTAAAATACAGAGACGAAAACGGAAAACTAAAAAACAGAAAAGAACTATTAAAAGTACCAAAACTAGGAAAAGTAGCATATGAACAATGTGCAGGATTCTTAAGAATATTTGACGGAGACAATCCACTAGAAATAACAGCAGTACACCCAGAAAGTTATGAAGCAACAGAAAAACTATTAAAAAGTTTAGGATTTAACAAAGAAGACCTAAGAGACAAACAAAAACTAGAAGAATTAAAACAAAAATTAAAAACAATAAACATAGAAAAAACAGCTCAAGAAATAGGAATAGGGGAGATGACATTAACAGACATAATATCAGAACTAAGCAAACCAGGAAGAGACCCACGTGAAGACATGCCAAAACCAATATTAAGAAGTGATGTATTAAAATTAGAAGACCTAAAAGAAGGAATGATATTAACAGGAACAGTAAGAAATGTAATAGACTTCGGAGCATTTGTAGATATAGGTGTAAAACATGACGGATTAGTTCACATTTCTGAAATGAGTGATAAATATATAAAAAATCCATCAGATATTGTATCTGTAGGAGATATCGTTAAAGTAAAAGTTATTAAAATAGACAAAGAAAGACAAAAAGTTGGACTTTCAATGAAATGCTAAAATAGAAAATGGAACAGGAGAGCAGGGAACAAGGGACGGTCCCTGTTCCATTTTCTATTCTAGCTTTATTTATATTTCTCCTGAATCTCCCTAATCTCATCAAAATGATTCTCCAAAATATCAATAAAAACATCATCAATCTTAGGATCAAACTGAGTACCACGACAACGCATAAACTCAGAGATAATCTTATCCATAGGCAAAGAATCACGATAAGCCCTCTTAGAAGCCATAGCATCAAAACTATCTGCAACAGCAGCAATTCTAGCCAAGAATGGAATATCTTCACCAGCAAGTCTTCCAGGGTATCCTGTACCATCATATTTTTCATGATGATGTTCAACTATAGGCAAAATATCCTTAAAAATACTAGCATTAGACAAAATATGAACACCAATATTAGGATGTTGTTTAATTTGTGAATACTCATCATCATTAAGTTTACCAGCTTTTTGAATAATACTATCAGGCACACCAATTTTTCCAATATCATGGAATAATCCACCAATTTGAAGAGTCTTTAAATCTTCATCAGACAATCCCATTTTTTTACCAATCAAAACAGAATAAGCAGCAACTCTATCAGAATGACCACGAGTATAAATATCTTTAGCCTCAATTGTATAACGCAAAGTCTGAATAGACTCTAAATAAGCATGTTCTAGCTTTTCATATGTTTCAGCTAATTTCTCATTTATTTCCTTTATATTATTCATCTGTTCAATAGATTTTATACCAGACTCTATAAGTAACAACAACTGGTCAAATTTATCACTTTTTTCACAATACCCTTGAATATCTAATCTACGAATAGTTTCAAGTGGAGGAGCTAAATCCTTATGACCTGTAAGTAACAAAATATATAAATCTTTATTAAACTTACGTATTTCTTCAACAACTTGGTCTCCATGAAAAGGTGTCATTATGAAGTCCAAAATCATTAAATCAAAATGCTCAGATTTTACAAGTTCTATAGCTTTCATTGGATCAGTAACACCTGTATAATCATAACCTGAACGTTTTAAAAATATAGATAAAGAATCTACAATTCCTTCTTCATCATCAACTGCTAAAATTTTATACTTAAAATTTTCAGTATTTTGAGTATTTTGTGAACCAATTCTCATATTTACCCCCCTTGATACCTAAATTTAAACATATTATATAAATAAGTTTAATAAAAAGCAAGAGGTTTCGTAAAATTTAATGTATAAGAAAAGTCAAAACTTATAGTTCAAAACTCTAATTATTGTGGAGTAGTCTCAAAAAAAGTCGTTATATAAACTTTAAAATTTTTAAAGTCTATATAACAACTTCTTTGAGGTGACATATTTATTGCCACAAATTATAAATTATAAAATCCTAATACTCAAAATCACAAAGGTAAAATAATATAAAAAGTAGTACCCTTACCATCTTCAGACTCGAACTTAATATCTCCATTAAAATGAGCCTTAATAGTAGAATAAGATATATATAAACCAAGACCAGTACCATTTTTACCCTTAGTAGTAATCATCTCATTAAACAATTTACTCTTAACCTTATCAGACAAACCAGGTCCATAATCTTTAACAGCAATAACAATATTCTTATTATCATCTGCAAAAGAAACACTTAAATCTATATTTTGCTCAGGTTTACCATCATAAGCCTGAATTGAATTAGAAATCATATTATTTATAACTTGAACCAAGCTATTTATATCTCCATTAAGAGTAGTATTTTCTGGCACATTTACAGAAACTCTTAAATAAATTAAAGCATTTTTAAGTTCATGTTTCATCAAAATATCAACACGTTTAAGAAGTTCCTCAATATCAAAGCTAACATTCTGAACCTCAGATAAAGTAACAGCTTGACCCTTTACAGCAGTAATAATATCAGACATATAGCTTGTATAATCTTTAATTTTAGAAACCCAAGAAGACATATCTTTTGCAATATCATGATGATCTTGAGAATTAACTTGAGGATTATCAATAGAAGCATCATATTCTTTAATTAAATCAGTCAATCCCTCAGCAGCACCAGATATAGACATAATAGGTGTTTTTAAGTTATGAGCAATACCACCAATAAGTTGTCCTAAAGAAGCAAGACGCTCTTTTTCCATTAAAGTATCTTGATTATCATGAAGCTGTTTAATATAGCTATTTGTCAAATCTTGAATTCTATTAAAAGCAATAGTCAAATCTCCTATTTCATCATTTGAATATACAGGAAGTTTAGAAGTCATATAATTAGAAGAATTTCTAGAAATACTACTTAAACCATCTGCAATAACCTTTAATTCATTTCCGTAATTAACAGAAATAACAACAATAAAGAAAAAATTTACACAAATAACAATTGTAAATAAAGGTATTATTGAAAATAGAGTATCATTTGTAAAAACAGAATATCTAATACCTAAAATCCAATCTTCACCATTTATATTTTCTCTTATATAAGACCCTTGAACAGGATTTCCATAGTATTCATATGTATGTCCAGGATGTTTTTCTTCAAAATCGAAAATATATGTTTTAAAAAAGTCAGACAATTCAGTTTCAGAATAATATGTATCACCATCTGCAGAAAGTATAAAAATAGAATCATCAGGAGAACGTAAATCAATACTTTCTAACATTTGTTTTGCCTCATCAACAGACTTTAAATTTGTATCTTCTATTTTACTAACTAATGTCTGTGTATAATAATCATTTAATGAATCACCTTTTATCTCTGTAAGTTGACTATACAAAATTAAAAAAGTAAATACAATTGTAAATAAAAGTAAAGGCAAAAGTTGAAGTAAAATCTTATTTTTTAAATTAACTCTAATTCCATACATATTATCAGTAATTTTAATTTTCTTTAGCACTTTTTCAAAAAGAAAACGGCTAAAAGAATAAATTAGTAAAGCAAGTAAAGCACACATTGAAAATATAATAAAAGTAGTTTTAAGTGAAAATACAAATTCTTGCTTTAGTAAAATCAAACCTATAAAAACAAGTAAAGGTGGTAAAATTAAAAACACAAGTAACATAAATATAGGAAAATTAAAACAAGTCTTTATAATAGGCAATAATTCCTTAGAATTTTTATTTAAATCAAAATTAGTAATATTATCAATTTTGTTAACTTTTCTAAATAAAATAGGTAAAACAATTAAAAAGGTAATAATAGCAAAAGCAACTATAGAAGCATATTGTGTTGTATAATGAAAAAAGTTAACTTTTATTTGGAAATCATTATTTATTGAGTCAGGAGGATAATTAAGAAGTTTAGGTATTAAAGGAAAATACATTAAACCAATAATTATCAATCCTGCAACACAAGCTAAAGTCAATTTCATATTAGTAGGTATTTTATTAAAAATTTTTTTCATACTAAAGTCCCCTTATTATAAATTTCAAATAATCTTCTGTAATATTCTTCCAACTAAAATCTAATGATTTAAGAATAGATAATGTTTTCTCGTTAGAAAAAGCAAATTGATTAGTTCCAAGAACATTTTTAATATTAAATTGCTCAATAAATCCAGCATTCTCTTTAGATGTTGCAATGGAAGAAGCAACAGCTTTTTCAAACTCATCATCAGGTACAAATTTAACATTTAAATTATAATAAGTCAATATATTAGTAATCATATTCATAGAAATATAATTATTATTATATAAATGAAAAACATTAACATTATATTTTTTCTTATAAGAAATAGCAAGTTTAACAATGGCCTCAGAGCACAAATCAACAGGAGTAAGTTCCAATTGATAATCTCTCAAAGATTCAGGCAATAACCTAATATGTTTAATAGATTTTAGTTTATTTATAAATCCATTTTCATATGAATTAAATTGAAATTTATAATCAGAAAATCTATTTGTTAAATTACCAATTCTATAAATATTTGCAATTAACCCTTTATCCAAAGCCTTGAAAACTTCTTCTTCTGCCAAAAACTTAGTTTTAACATAGATATTATCGGCATAATTTTGTCCAATATAAAATTTATCTTCATCATATATACCAGTATAGTTAACATCAACCAAACCATATCCAGAAACAGTCATTGTAGAAATATGATTAAGAACAGCATTAAAATCTAAACAAAATTGAATGATATTTTTAGTAGCTGTTATATTTATTTTTTCAGAAGAAGAATAATTGCCATAATGTCTAACATCAGCAGCACAATGTATAACACTAAAAATCTTCTTACCAAGTTTATTATAATTATCCAAAGTCAAACCAAAATAATTATCAGTAATATTAGAATCAACAACAAAAATTCTCTTCTCAATTAAATCAATATATTTACCATCAAAATAATAATTAAGTCTATCAATAAGTCTTGATTTTGAAGCCTGCCCATTTTTAGTCCTAATACTACAATATATCTTATAATCAGAATGAAGAATTAAAGATTCTAGTACATGTATACCTAAAAAACCAGTAACACCAGTTAATAGAATTCCATCTTTTTTATCAGATAATTCAGAATACAAAGGTTTCTGAATATCAGAAATTTTAACAATATGTTTAGAAGATGAAGAATCAGGCACATCACTTTTATTTGTATGTTCACAAATCAATTTAGAAATTCCCTCAATAGATGGATTATTATAAAAATCCTGTATGCTTAAATTTATATTATAAAGATATAATTTGCTTACAAGTTTAATAATCATCAAAGAATCCACACCATGTTCAAATATATTATCAGTAACACCAATATCCAAATTAACAGTTTCCTTAAACAAATTATAAAGCAATTTTTCAGTATCATTTCTAGGTAAAACTTGATTTTTAGAAACTTGATATGTAGCTTTTAAAATAGGACTTTTTCTATTTATTTTTCCATTAGGAGTTAGAGGCATCTCATCAATTTGTGTTATAGTTTTTGGAATCATATAATGAGGTAAAGATTTCATAAGATAAGTTATAACATCCTGTGCTTCAATAGTAGAATTTGCAACTATAAAAGCATTTAAAGAATTATCTTGTAACAAAACAACAGCATTAGTAATATCAGGATAAGTCATAATAGCATTCTCAATTTCACCAAGTTCAACTCTAAACCCATGAACTTTAGCTTGAAAATCACTTCTACCCAAATGAACAATCTCTCCATCTTTTTGTATATAAGCCAAATCCTTAGTATTATATATAATAGAATCATCAAAAGGAGATTTAACAAAAACATTTTTTGTAAGGTCAGGTCTATTATAATATCCCTTGCAAACTCCATCTCCACCAATATATAAATTTCCAGGAATATTTGGAGGAAGTAATTTTAAATTATCATCTAAAATATAAACAACAGTATTTGCAATTGGAGTACCAATAGTAATATTTTCTTCCACAGGAGATTCTTTAATAGTTGACCAAACAGCAGTCTCAGTTGGACCATACATATTAAAAATTTTAATCCAAGGGAAATTATGTAATTGTTTTAACAATGTTTTAGGTAAAGCCTCACCACCAACCATTAAATCTGTAATAGTATTCAAAAAGTCCGAATTCTCCGCAAGTAAAGCAGTAAATCTAGAAGGTGTTGTTTGTATCATATTAACATTATATTTAGAACAAATTTTGCTCAAATCAGAAGCAATATTCTGTTCTTGCTCATTTGCAATTACAACTGTTAAACCATTTAACAATCCACCCCAAAATTCAGTAACAAAAATGTCAAAACAAATCGTAGTAACAGAAACAATCACTTTTTCGCTAGAAAAATCGATTTTATCCTTTAAACCATGTAAATAATTATTAACATTTTTATGCATCAACATAACACCTTTTGGTTTACCAGTAGAACCAGAAGTATAAATTAAATACATTAAATCATCAGGTGTATTCAAAACAGGTAAATTCTCATCTGAATAATTATTATAAAATTCATTTGATAAATCAATATTAACAACATTTTTTAATTTATAAAGATCTTGTGTATAATTATCTACCAAAATAAGTTTAGCACCAGAATCTTCTATCATATAAGAAACCCTATCTTCAGGATATTCTGGGTCAATAGGAACATATGTAGCACCAGCTTTTAAAATAGCTAAAATACCAACAGCCATCTCTAAAGAACGTTTAGTAAGAATACCAACAAAAGTATTAGATTTTATATTTTTTTCCTTTCTTAAAAAATTAGCCAACTGGTTAGCTTTTTTATTTAATTCATAATAAGTCAAAGTAGAATCACCAAAAGCAACAGCCTTTTTATCAGGTGTTACCAAAACTTGATCTTCAAACAATTCATTTATAGTTTTATTTTTAGGATAATCTAAAAAAGTATCATTAAACTTATACAATAAATTATTTTTTTCATCTGGAGTAACAATTTCTAAATCATTAACCAAAATATCAGGATTAGAAATAATTTGGTCAATTATATATAAAATTCTATTATGAATATCACTAATATCATCTTCACTAAATTTATCAAGTCTATAATCATAAAACAATTTCAAAATACCAGTATTATCTAAATCATATATATGAATATCCAAACTATTAGAAATAGCGCCATTAAAGTCCCAATTAGTTGTATATTTAACATCTGAAGTATCAGAATTATCTCTCGCATTTTGATAAGAAATAATTGTATCATACAAATTATTAGAAAATTTATATTTATCTCTCACAAACTCCAATATTCTAGAATAAGGAAATTTATGATGCCTAAACATAGAAAATTGTGTATCAGACACATGTTTTGCCAAAGCAGAAAAAGATGGATTATCATGTATTTCTATTTTTACAGGCAAAGTATTTATAAAAAGTCCCATCATATTTTTTTCCTTAAGCCCATTCCTATTTAAAATAGGAGAACCAATAATAATATCTTCTACACCAGAAATTCTATATAAATATATAGAAAAAACACTCATCAAAAATGTAAAAACTGATAAATCAGTATTTTTACAAAATTCGACAATTTTAGAGCTATTATCTAAAGAGAATATTTTTCTTTTTGCTTTTTGAGAAGCATTCTGGGAATTTTTTTGCGAAAATGAAGTACAGGATGGACAAGTATTAAATTTATCCTCCCAAAACAATTTATCTTTTTTAAATTTTTCAGATTCTAAATATTTTTGCTCAGACTCAATATAATCAATATAAGATGGAGCATTTTCAACAGAAATTGTTTGATTTTTTAATAAACAAGAATAAATATCAATAATTTTAGTAACTAAAAGACTCATACTCCAAGCATCAGAAATAAGATGATGCATAATAATATTAAAGCCACCAAAACCATTTTTCAATTTTATTAAATTAAATCTATATAAAGGCAAATTTGAAATAGTAAATCTCTCATGCATAAAAGACTTTTCCAAATTATGCAATTCCTCATCAGAATTGACATCAAAAACAGGAAAATTCTCAAATGAATAATCTTTAACAAATTGATAAAGAGAGCCATTCTCAAAATTAAAAGAAAGTCTAATACCATCATTTTGCTCTATAAATAAATTGATAGATTTATTTAACAAATCAAAATCAACTTTCTCTTTTATCAATAAAGTTCCACCAAGATTAGATATACTAGTATATTCATAAAATTTATCTGTTAACCAAATAGATTCTTGAGGGATTGTTAAAGGATAACTTTTTTTCATAATATTCTCATTCCTTCCTTATTTCATTAAAAAAGGCACATTTTGATATGAAAGTATAATCTTTCTAACCACACCTTGATTCAATAAATAAAATAACATTAACCATATTATACTAGTAGCATGAAGAAAAATCAAATATTTTGTAAAAAAAAGCAAAAAAATGTCGAAAACATGGACTTGTAAATTTTAATAAAATAATATAAAATAAACAAAAAAAGAAAAAAAGGAAGAAGGAATAAAAAATGGGTGATAATGAAAATAGAAAAGTTTATGAATCAAGACCAGTAAAAGACTATAGAGATTTAGTAGATTATTCATGTACACATTATGCTGAAAACATAGCATATAAATACAAAAAAGATTATACAGCAAAAGAGCCTGAATACATAGAAAAAACATATAAACAAACAGGAGAAGATATAAAAGCATTAAGTACAACATTATTAAAATTAGGATTAGAAGGAAAGAAAATAGTTTTAGTAGGAAATAACAGTTATGAATGGTGTATAAGCTATCTAGCAATAACATGTGGAAACATGGTAGTAGTTCCAATAGATAAAGCATTACCAGACAATGAAATGCAAAGACTAATTATAAGAAGTGGAGCAGAAGCAATTATATGTGACAAAAAATATTTAGATATTGCATTAGAAACACAAAAATCAGAAGAAAAAATAAAAGAAATCATATGCACAGAAAAAAATGATAAAAAATCCAAAACTGTACAAGAATTAGTAAAAGAAGGAAAAAAATTACTAGAAAATGGAGATACAAAATATGAAAAAATAAAAATTGACCCAAATAAAATGTCTATAATGCTATTTACATCAGGAACAACAAATGAACCAAAAGCAGTCATGTTAACACAGAAAAACATATGCTCTGATTTAACAGATATAGCAACATTTGTAAAAATCTATGATACAGACACACTATTATCATTCTTACCAATACATCACACATTTGAATGTACAATAACATTCCTTTACGGATTTTACAGTGGAGCAACAGTAGCTTTTTGTGATGGATTAAAATACATACAAAAAAATTTAGCAGAATACAAAGTATCAGTCTTTGTAGCAGTACCACTAGTATTAGAAACAATGTACAAAAAAATATTAAAAGCAATAGAAGAAAAAGGAAAAACAAAACTAATAAACAAAATGACAAAAATCTCAAATGCATTACTAAAATGCAAAATTGACTTAAGAAAAGTAATATTTAAACAAATTCTAGATAATTTTGGAGGAAATCTAAGAGTAGTTTTATATGGAGCAGCACCAATGAACAAAGACACAATTATAGGATATAATAATTTAGGAATATCATTAGTACAAGGCTATGGACTAACAGAAACATCGCCAGTAATCTCAGCAGAAACAGACAAAGAAAAAAGACCAGGCTCAGTAGGACTAGCACTTCCAAGTCTCCAAGTAAAAATAGAAGACAAAGACGAAAATGGAGAAGGAGAAATAACAGTAAAAGGACCAAATGTAATGCTAGGATATTACAAAAATGAAGAAGAAACAAAAAAAGTCTTAAAAAATGGTTGGTTTAGAACAGGAGATTACGGATACATAGACAAAGATGGATTTATTTTCATAACAGGAAGAAAAAAAGATATAATAGTATTAAAAAACGGAAAAAATGTATATCCACAAGAAATAGAATTCCTAATAAATAAAATACCATATGTAGCAGAATCAATAGTATATTCAAGAGACAAAAGCACAACAGACACAATGCTATGTGCAAAAATAGTATATGACAAAGAACACATAAAAGAATATCTAGGAGAAAAAACAGAACAAGAATATAAGCAAATAATCTGGGAAGAAATCAAAAAAATAAATCAAACATTACCAATATTTAAACACATAAAAAGTATAACAATAACAACACAAGGACTAAAGAAAACAACAACACAAAAAGTAAAAAGATATGAGGAATTAAAAGAATTGGTATAAAAGTTTTAAGTAAAAAAGCAAATGAATTAAAAAATATTTAAAGTCATTTCAGATTGTTGACAAAGTATATATAAAATATTTTGCTCAACAATCTTTTTTTATTTTTTCCATTTTATTGTTGTTTTTTTATTGTATAGAAAAATCAACTTTTGCCTTGCCTCTATATGGATTTTTCCGTATACAACAAGAAAAGTATCCTTTAAAAAGATTCACGTGAGCCAAGCTTATGTAGCTTCATTACTTTTCTTATATTAAAATAATAAAAAAAAGAACAAATTTAAAATGCTAAAATAATTAAACAAAAAATAAATATATAATACTAGAATAATAGAACAAAAAATAAATTTTTAATGTTAAAAGAAAATAAGAAAATAAAAAAAACAATCATATAAAATGACTAAAATAAAAAAATAAGAGAATAATAATTTTGAGGTGATATTTTCTATGAGAAAAAGAAGAAACACAAGAAAGAAAATAATAATAACAGCAATAATCCTCATATTATTATGGATTTTAGGATTTTATTTATACACTACATACACAAAAATAGAAATAAAAACATCAGACTATGAAACTCAAAAAACATTATCCACAGAAAATGAACAAACTGTGGAAGAAGTACAAGAAAAAAGCACAAAAATTGCAGACATAATAGAAAAAACAACCCAAAGTGTAGTTGGGATATCAAAATTAAAAAATGTAGGAAGTTCAATTTTTGGAACAAGCAGTGAAGAAGAATTAGGATTAGGAACAGGAGTAATAGTTTCAGAAGACGGATATATCTTAAGCAATGAACATGTAACAGGCGGAAAATACAGTAAATGTTATATCACATTAGAAAATGGAAACACATATGATGGAACAGTAATGTGGAGTGACTCAGATATAGATTTATCAATAACAAAAATAAATGCAAAAAATTTACAAACAATAACATTAGGAGAGCCAGAAAACACAAGAGTAGGAGAAACAGTATATGCAATAGGAAATCCAATAGGATTTGAATTTAGAAGAACAGTAACATCAGGAATCATAAGTGCAAAAAATAGAACAATAAAAATCCAAGAAATTGACCAAGTATCATACATGACAGATTTAATACAAACAGATGCAACAATAAATCCAGGAAACAGTGGAGGTCCGTTAATTACAGCAAATGGAGAAATGATAGGAATAAACACAGTAAAAATATCATCAGCAGAAGGAATAGGATTTGCAATACCAATAGACATAGTAAAACCAATCATAGAAAGTTTTAAAAACACAGGAACATTTGAAGAAACCCGGAATAGGAATATACGCATATGATAAAGAAGTAATACCATACTTAAATAAAAGTCTAAATTTTGAAAAAGGACTATATGTAGCACAAATAACAAAAAACAGCCCAGCAGACAACACAGAACTCAAAGAAGGAGATATAATTACAAAAATTGATGGAATAGAATTAAACACAATGAATGACTTGAGAAAATATATTTACACAAAAAAACCAAAAGATGAAGTCACTTTAAGTGTAACAAGAGGAAAAATAAATAAAGAGATAAAATTAATTTTAGAAAAGAACCGGATGATAGGGACAGGCGATTTTGTCCGGAAAAAGAACGTTAGGGACACTCCATTTCGTTCACAAAATATAAAAAATGTTTTGTGAACGAAATGGAGTGGTCCCTAACGTTCTTTTCTCGGACGAAATCACCTGTCCCTATCATCCGGCCTATTCCAATCCTTCCTCAAAAAAAGAATATTTCCTAGAATAATCCTTACTTTCAGAATCAGAAAGAACAACTTCAGAGCGATTCTGCTTTAAAAATTCAACAATCTCATAAACATCAATCCAAATCTCATTAGGGCTATCAACCTGAGACTCATCAAAAATAAGTTGCATACCAAAATGAAGATGAGGAACATTTATATTATTAACATTTTCCTTTATACTATAACCAGTCATTCCAAGGTATCCAATAACATCACCAGCTAAAACAGTAGAACCTTCCTCAAGATTAGCAACATATGGGTGATCTTTACGAAGATGAGCATAATAATAATATCTCTTACCATCAAAACTACGAATACCAATACGCCAACCACCATATTGATTCCAACCAAGATGTTCGACAATACCAGACTCTACAGCAATAATAGGAGTACCAATACTACCCATTAAATCATTACCCAAATGAGTACGCCTAAAACCATATGAACGAGAATTACCAAAATCATCATAATGACTAAAACTATAATTTTTAGCAATTGGCAAAAAAACTTTTAAACCATATTTACTTTCAAAAGAAACTGTATTAGAATCTAAAGAGGAAGCGGAAGAATCTATAGAATAATTACCAATAAAACCACCCAAAACAGCAGAATATGCCTCAAAATAATAAGAATAATACTTCATAGAAGAAGTTAAATCTTCCATACTTTCTCCACTTTCCAATTTAGAAACTAAATCATCCAAATCACTTGATTTAAAATTTTTAAAATTACCACCATTTTTACAAGCAAGATAAGAAAGAAGTTCAATCCAGTTATAAACAACCACATTATCATTATTAACAGAATTATGAGACTCAATATCCAAAGCAGAAGTAAGTTTCATAGCCTCACAAGTCACATTAAAATCCACCCATTTAATATAATCATTACTACTTGACTCATCAGAAGAATCAGATGTTTCTTCATCATGAGAAAAAGAAAAATAAATAATAAGGGAAGAAGACAAAAAAACTACAATAATAGCAAAAATTAAAACTAACATTTTTTTATTTTTATTAAGAACAAAAGAATGGATAAACACAATAATCCCCCTATACCAATATATTTAATAAATAAAAAAATAGAACAAACAAAAGTGAACATTTAATTCACAAATAAAATTCACAAATAAATAAAGGAGGAAAAAATATGAATGAATTTATGAAAAAAGCAAAAGAAATGGCAGACAAAGGAATGCAAAACAAAGAAGGAGGACCATTTGGAGCAGTAATTGTAGACAAAAACAATAAAATAATAGCATATGGAAACAACAAAGTACTAAAAAACAATGACCCAACAGCACATGCAGAAATTACAGCAATAAGAGAAGCATGTAAAAAATTAAACACATATGATTTATCAGAATACACTTTATACACATCATGCGAACCATGTCCAATGTGTTTATCAGCAATAATATGGGCAAATATAAAAAATGTATATTATGGATGCACAAAAAAAGACGCAGGAGAAATAGGATTTAGAGATGATATGATTTATGAATATTTAAAAGGAAAAAATAAAAGTTTAATAAATTTAAAAGAGATAGATAGGGAAGAATGTTTAGAAAGTTTTAAAAATTACACAGAAAATAATGGCATAATCTATTAAAATCTGAATTCGGATGATAGGGACAGGCCATTTTGTCCGAAAAATGAACGTTAGGGACACTCCATTTCGTTCACAAAATATAAAAAAATGTTTTGTGAACAAAATAGAGTGTCCCTAACGTTCATCCGGACAAAATAGCCTGTCCCTATCATCCGCCCCAAAAAAATGTTAACATAATTATTGCATAAAAATAAAATCCATGATATAATATAGATTAACTATTTGTAATCAAAAAATTTAATGGAGGTCAAAAATGAATAATTTAAATCTATTTAATAAATTCTATTTAGACAAAGAAAAAGATATAATAGTAAATCTATACAAAACAAACGAAGATGAACTAACATATATTTTAGAAACTCCAAACCACAATACAGGAAATTTAATAACAAACTTAGCAAAGCTATGTAATGTTGAAACAATAAAAAATGAAAATGATATGAAAATAATAAAAGGAACAATACCAGCAAGTATAAATGGAGATAATGAGATAGTATATATCTTCAGGCTTGGTGGATTTAAAATTGCAAATATTTTTGAAGATGGAAAAATAGAAATAAAAGCAAAAATACCAGCAATAACAAAAACACTAATGTCACAAACAAAAGAATATAACTTGCCAATAGAAAAAACAATAGTAAAATCATATATACTAAAAAAATCAAAATTCAGAACAGATTTACATACACATATGAATGCAAACCTAACGCCAGACTGCCTAATAGCACTAGGAATAGCAAATCAAATAAGATATCCATTATACTACATAAAAAAATTAAACCTAAAAATGACAAAATCACAAGAAGAAAAAATATTAAAACAAAGAGAAGAAGTAGCAAAACAATTTGAAGATTCAGAGTTAACAGGAAAATATCTAACAAGAAGAATAAATGATAACACATTTATAAATTTTGCAGATTTCATACTAAACAACTTAGAAAATGCAGAATATAACATATCAAAAATCAGAACGAGTCTAGCAATACTAAAAGACGGTCAAGCAGTATTTACAAACCTAGAAAAATTATATTTATACAGATATGTATTTGCAAGAGGAGTAGAATGTGATGAACAAATTAAAATGGACTTAAAAAAAGTAGACCAAATCCCAGAAAAAGACATAAAAGCAATGGTAAAACAAATGCTAAAAGACAAAGAAGAAACAAGCCCATACAAAAACAACACATTTTTCCAAAACAAACTACTTTGGATAGCAAGAGAATATCAAAAACAAGGAATAAAATATGTAGAAATAGCAGACACTAACCTAACAAAAAAAGGCAAACCAGGAATTAGAGTAATAGAACAAATGCATGAAATAATGCCAAAAATAGAAGAAGAAACAGGAGTAAAAATAAGACTACTAGTTGCAATAAGAAGAATACCACTAACAATAATAAAAGACCAAAAAACAAGTAGTAATTATTTAAGAGAAAATATAGATGTGTTAAAAGCAATAGCAAAAAGTCCATATGTAGCAGGAAGTGACTTTATAGGAGAAGAAATAAATGACATATCAGAATTACAACCAGCAATAACAGAAATAGTAAGATATGTTGTAGAACAAGACCCAAATTTTACAATAAGAATACATGCAGGAGAAAATGACAGTTTAAGAGAAAATGTAGAAAAATCAATAGATTGTATACTAAATTCACTAAAACCAGGAGAAAAAATACCAAACTTTAGACTAGGTCATGGACTTTACACACAAGACTTAAACTCAGAAAAAGGAAAAGCACTAATCAAAAAGATGCAAAAAACAGGAGCAGTTCTAGAATTCCAATTAACATCAAATGTAAGACTAAATAATTTAACAAACCTAGAAAACCATCCTCTAAAAACATATCTAAAAAACAATATAAAATGTGTCCAAGGAACAGATGGCTGCGGGTTTTATGGAACAGACACAATAGACGAACAACTAGCACTACAAAACCTATTAAACTTAAATGACAACGATTTTGAAGCAATGAGAAAAGTAGAAGAAGAAATAATGCAAAGAAACGAAAAATACTTTACAGAAAAAAGTAAAAAATTTCAAGAATTCCTAAACGGAAGAACAATAGAAGAAGCAATAACGCAAGAAGAACAAAAAAACGAAGAAGAAAGCAAAAACAAAAAAATGAACCTAAGACTAAGAATAGGAGTAGAATCAGAAGAAGTCCTAAAAGAAAAAATAGCAGAACTACCAACAGACAAAGTACCAATAATAATAGCAGGAGGAAGCTTTAACGCACAAGGAAGAGAAACAGTACTAACAGAAGAAGGAAAAGCAATTTTAACAGAACTAATAAAAAGAGTAAATAATGAAAAAGCATATTTTGTAATAGGTCATAAAATGCAAGGATATGAAAAAGCAATAATAGACATATCAAAAAAACTAAATAAAAAATTTGAAATAGATGCAATCATACCAAAAATGATAACAGAAGAAGTAGAACAAAATTTAAAAAATGAAAACTTAAATGCAATAAGAATATCAACTGAAAATGAAGAATCAGGAATATACAAAAGTTTCAACTATGAAATATTTGAACGCAGAAGTTCAGTTGTAGTAGCATTTGATGGAAACTCACCAGTATCTAATTTAGTCCAAGAAGCAAAAAACGGAAAAGGAAAATCAAAAATATATGTAAATGAAGAAAACACAGCACTAAGAGAAAAAGCAAAATCATTAGGAGGATATGTAATACCTTTTTCTATGAAAGAAAATATTGTAAATAAAATATTAGAAGACAACCCAGAAATAGTGGATAATGGTAGTAATGTATATAAGAAGATAGATTTATAATAAAAAAGTATCAGGACTAAGATGGTAAATAATGGATGCGCCTTGTAAAAGAATGTCTTAAGGAAGGAATGACTCACCAAGAGATAGCAGAAGAACTAGAGGTATCTAAGGAGACCATCCGAAGAGACATAAATGAGCTCCGATATAGAGGAGAGATTGAATAGAGGGGGGAAACCTCCTCTAAATTTTTTATTGTATAGGAAACAACACATAAAAAAGCACAAAATTTTCACAAAATTGCCAACAAAAAATCATATAAAAATGATAAATATGATATAATTCAATTAGACTATAAATATAAAGTAAATATAAAAAATAAAAAAGGGGGAATTAAAAATGGATGCACAAAAATTCACACAAAAATCACTAGAAGCAATACAAGAAGCACAAAATCTATCAATAGAATATCAAAACGCACAAATAGAACAAGAGCACCTACTACTAGCACTACTAAAACAAGAAGACAGTCTCATAAAAGAACTACTAAAAAAGATGAACATACCACAAAAGTTTGAAGAAGAGCTAGAAAGCAAAATAAACAGCTTCCCCAAAATAACAGGAGGAGCAAGACAAGCAAACTCAATGTATGTATCACAAGATGTAGATGCTGTACTAACAAACTCAGAAAAAATAGCAAACAAAATGAAAGACGAATACATCTCAGTAGAACACATAATGCTAGCAATAATAGACAATGCAAATAGCAACTTAAAAAATCTATTCAAAAAATACGGACTAAATAAAAACGAATTCCTAAAAGCGCTAGCAAGCATAAGAGGAAACACAAGAGTAACAAGTGACAATCCAGAAAGTACATATGATGTACTAAAAAAATATGGGCAAGACCTAGTAGAACTAGCCCGTCAGCAAAAATTAGACCCAGTAATAGGCAGAGATTCAGAAATAAGAGATGTAATAATGATACTATCAAGAAAAACAAAAAATAATCCATGCCTAATAGGAGAGCCAGGTGTAGGAAAAACAGCAATAGCAGAAGGATTAGCATTAAGAATAGTAAGAGGAGATGTACCAGAAGGACTAAAAGACAGCACAATATTTGCACTAGACATGGGGTCACTGGTCGCAGGAGCAAAATATAGAGGAGAGTTCGAAGAAAGACTAAAAGCAGTACTTCAAGAAGTAAAAAAGAGTGAAGGAAAAATAATCCTATTCATAGACGAGCTACACACAATAGTAGGAGCAGGAAAAACAGAAGGAGCAATGGACGCAGGAAACCTACTAAAACCAATGCTTGCAAGAGGAGAATTACACTGTATAGGAGCAACAACACTAAATGAATACAGACAATATATAGAAAAAGACCAAGCATTAGAAAGAAGATTCCAACCAGTAATGGTAGACGAACCAAGTGTAGAAGACACAATATCAATCTTAAGAGGAATAAAAGAAAGATACGAAGTATTCCACGGAGTAAAAATATCAGACAACAGCCTAATTGCAGCAGCAACACTATCAAACAGATATATATCAGACAGATTCTTACCAGACAAAGCAATAGACCTAGTAGATGAAGCATGTAGTCTAATAAAAACAGAAATGAAATCAATGCCAACAGAACTAGACGAAGTATCAAGAAAAATAATGCAACTAGAAATAGAAGAAACAGCACTTAGCAAAGAAAAAGACGAATTTTCAAAACAAAGACTAGAAGAAATTCAAAAAGAAAAAGCAGAACTAAAAACAAAATTCAACTCAATGAAAACAAAATGGGAAAACGAAAAACAATCAATAGAAAAAGTACAAAAATTAAGAGAAGAAATAGAAAAAACAAATGGAGAAATAGAACAAGCAGAAAGAAATTATGACTTAAACAAAGTAGCAGAACTAAGATATGGAAAACTACCAGAACTCCAAAAAGAATTAGAAAAAGAAGAAGCAGAAGAAAATAACAAAGAAAATGTATTACTAAGAAATAAAGTAACAGAAGAAGAAATTGCAAAAATAGTATCAAAATGGACAGGAATACCAGTAACAAAACTAATGGAAGGCGAAAGAGAAAAAATCTTACATCTAAAAGACCTATTACATAAAAGAGTAATAGGCCAAGACGAAGCAGTAGAAGACGTATCAGAAGCAATAATGAGGTCAAGAGCAGGAATAAGCGACCCTAAAAAACCAATAGGTTCATTCCTATTCCTAGGACCAACAGGTGTAGGAAAAACAGAACTAGCAAAAAGCCTAGCAGAATGCCTATTCGATGACGAACACAACATGATAAGAATAGACATGTCAGAATACATGGAAAAATACTCAGTATCAAGGTTAATAGGAGCACCTCCAGGATATGTAGGATATGAAGAAGGAGGACAACTTACAGAAGCGGTAAGAAGAAAACCATATTCAGTAATACTATTTGATGAAGTAGAAAAGGCACATCCAGACGTATTTAATATTTTGTTACAAGTCTTAGACGATGGACGTATAACAGACTCGCAAGGAAGAACAGTAGACTTCAAAAACACAATAATAATACTAACATCAAACTTAGGATCTGAATATATATTAGAAGGAATAAACGAAAAAGGAGAAATATCACAAGAAGCCAAAGAAAAAGTAAATGAACTATTAAAGAAAAGCTTCAGACCAGAATTTCTAAACCGTCTAGATGAAATAATATTCTATAAACCATTACAAAAAGAACAAATATCAAAAATATTAGACTTACTAATAAAAGACCTAGAAAAAAGGCTAGAAGACAAACATATAACATTAGAATTAACACAAGAAGCAAAAAACTACCTAATAGACAATGGATATGACCAAGTTTATGGAGCAAGGCCATTAAAAAGATTTGTAACCAAAAAGCTAGAAACATTAATTGCACAAAATATATTAGAACAAAAAATATCACCTTCAAGTAAAGTGTTAATAGATTGTGAGAATAATAAACTAATAATTAAAAACTAATAATTAGTATAAAATTAGTAATTAGTAGGCAGAAAAAGAAGTATTTATTGAAAGGAGAAAAACTATGATAATAGATAGTTTTGATGATAAATCTGAAGCAATAATAAATCCTCATCCAAAGGAAAATGCACCAATAGTAGATGCATGTATCATTACTTTTTCACACGTTATTGAAAAATTTGTTTTAGAAAACTACCAATGCAATAAAATAGCACAATTCAAATTTGCTACTGGAATCACACCAATTTATCAAATTGAATACAAAGGAAAAAAATTTGCTTTTTACAAAACTTATGTAGGTGCACCTGCATGTGTAGGTTCAATAGAAGATACTATTTCAGAAATAAAAACTAATAAATATATAGTTTTCGGTGGATGTGGATGTTTAAATAAGGAAATAACACATGGAAGAGTTATTATACCAACCGAAGCTTATAGAGATGAAGGAACTTCTTATCATTATGCGCCAGCTTCAGATTATATAAAAATAAAAAATGCAAATATAGTTGAAAATTTTATGAAGGAAAACAATATTCCTTATGTTAAAGGGAAAACTTGGACTACAGATTCTTTTTATAGAGAAACCGTTAATAATTTTAAAAAACATAAAGAAGATGGATGTATATCTGTAGAGATGGAATGTTCAGCAATTCAGGCGATGTGTGATTTTAGAGGACTTAACCTATATACATTTTTCACAAGTGGTGATTTATTAGATGCACCAAAATGGGATGAAAGGCATAAAAAAGGAGAAGTTGCAGGAACACAACATGATTCAGGACATTTTGATATTGCTATAGAATTAGCTTATTATGTAACAGATTAAAAATATGAAAATTGATAATTTAAATGAAATATTAAAATTTAAGGAGCTAATAAATTAAAATTAAGTTGATTTTTAATAGTAATTAACAATATCTTATTGTATAAGAAAAAACAACTTCTTTCTCGACCCTAATTGGATTTTTCCGTATACAACAAGAAAAAAGTCTTTTAAAAAGACCCACGTGAGCTAAGCTTATGTAGCTTTGCTACTTTTCTTATAAAGAAGGTTATAATATGATAAATTTAGAATTATATAGAATTTTTAAAATTGTAGCAGACCAAGAAAATTTGTCAAAAGCAAGTGAAATTTTACACATTTCACAACCTGCAGTAACAAAACATATCAAGAATTTAGAAAAGTTAGTGTAAAATTAATGTAGGCAAAATATAAAAAAAATGCCTACATAATTTTTATCTAAAAAATATTGAAAAAACATAGATAATCCTTTAAAATGTGAATTGCAAACCACACAAAAGAAAGGAAAATATCTATGTTTGAAGAAATTGTAACAGAAGAAGAAATAAAATTCAATAATTTAGAGAAAAAAATATTTAAATTTGTATGTAGTTTTGGATGTCTAATAATAAAATTGATACTAGAAAGCTATGATAGAAAAATAATGAAAGCAAGAAACAGCAAGAAATACAGACATAAAGGATTAAGAAAAAACACCATAAAAACAGTGATGGGCGAAGTAGAATATGTAAGAGCAATGTATGAAGTTGAAGAAGCAGGAATAAAGAAAAGAGTATATTTGTTAGATGAAAAAATGCATATAAATACAGAAGGAAAGGCATCAGAAAATTTAGTAGAAAAAATAGTAGAAACAGTGCCAATAACAGATTCATACAGAAAAGCAGAAACAGTACTAAAAGAAACAACAAATGCAACATTAAGTTTTGAATGGATAAGAAATATAGTAGTAAGATTAGGAGACAAAATAACAAAGAAAGAAAAAGAAGAAAGGAAAATGTTAGATAAGGGACAACTAGTGGCAGGATTAAAGCAAATAACAGCACTGTTTGAAGAAGCAGATGGATTGTGGATAAATTTACAAGGAAAAGACAGGAAGGAAAGATTAGAAAAAAATAAAAAGAAATGTGAAAAAGAAAATAAAGAATTTAATCCAAAGCAAAAAATCAAAACAGAATTAAAATTGCATGTAATGTATGAAGGATGGAAAAAAGATGATAAAAGGCATGCATTAATAAATAAGCAATATATAGCAGGAATGATGAAGCCAAAAGAAATAAAGAAATTAAGAGATGCAAGAGTATATCAACAATATGATGTAGAGAAAATAAAATTAAGAGTAGTAAATGGAGATGGAGCGAAATGAACAAAAGGAATAACAGCAAAAGGAGGAATATATCAAAAGGATCAATTTCATATAATGCAAGAAATAGTAAGAGATGTACCAAAAGAATATAGAAATATAATAGAAGAATTAGTGAAAACAAAACAATATGATAAGATAGAAAAAGCAATAGACGGATTAAAGGTAGAATTAGGAGGAGAATATAAAGCAGTAAAAAAATTAAATACATTACAGAGTTATTTAAGTAGTGGACTAGAAAGGTACCAAGATATAGTAGAAGTACCAGAGGCACCAGAAGGAATGGAATACAGAAATATGGGAACACAAGAAAGTCAGATATTTAGTAAATTAAAGAAAAGATTTTGTAGTGGAAGAAAGGCATTTAGTGAACATGGAGCAAAT
>CAJFJM010000001.1 GCA_904384245.1 uncultured Clostridia bacterium | reverse complement strand
AAATTTTTAAAATTTTTTGTGTGATTGGAATGCTTGTAGCCCTTCTTAAGATAGAATAAATGAGGAAGCGCGAAGGATGTAGCGAGAGGCTCGTTTGTTTTATCTTTAGAAGGGCTAAAGCATTGATTAGAGCCGAAAAATTTTAAAAATTTATATTATAACTTCTTTGAGGCGGGCTATTAACAAAAAAACATTGATTTTCAACAAATTATCTGATATTCTATTTATAAATAAAACACACCCACCATAAATAAAAAAAACATTTTAAATTCAAAACATTAAATTTACCAACAAATAGCACTATTAATCATTTCTAATCATAAAATTATTATAATAAATAAAATGGAGGTAAAATATGAGAACTATTAAAAAAATCGCCATAGTCGGTTGTACTGGACTAGTTGGAAGAACCGTATTAAAAGTCCTTGAAGAAAAATCTTTTGAAAACTGCACTTACACACTTTTTGCTTCATCAAAATCTGCCGGAGAAAAAATACAATTTTTAGGAAAAAATTACATAGTTTGCGAATTAAAAGAAAATTCATTTGATTCTGGATTTGACTATGCAATTTTCTGTGCTGGTGGCAAAGTTTCTAAAGAATTTATACCCATTGCTGTAAAAAAAGGCTGTATTGTAATTGATAATAGTAGTACATATAGAATGGATGATGAAGTTCCTTTAGTTATTCCTGAAGTAAATCCAGAAGATATCTATAAAAATAATGGTATAATAGCAAACCCAAATTGTTCTACAATACAAGCTGTAGTAGCACTAAAACCACTATATGACAAATATGGTATAAAAAGAATTGTATATTCTACATATCAAGCTGTTTCTGGAGCAGGACGTTATGGAATAGAAGATCTAGAAAATGGAGATAAAAATTTACCATTAAAAAAATTTCCATATCCAATTTATAATAATTGTATCCCACAAATTGATGATTTTACAGATGATGGTTACACAAAAGAAGAACACAAAATGATAAATGAAACACGAAAAATATTACATGACCCAAATCTAGCTGTTACTGCCACAACAGTTAGAGTTCCAGTCATGAACTGTCATAGTGAATCAATAAATATTGAACTTGAAAATGATTTTGACATATATGATATAAAAGTTCTACTACAAAATTCCCCTGGAGTTATAGTAATAGATGACATAGAAAAACAATATTATCCTCTAGCTTCAAAAGCCGATGGTTATGATGAAGTATTTGTTGGAAGAATTAGACGAGATAATAGTATAAAAAACGGATTAAACATATGGGTAGTAGCTGATAATTTAAGAAAAGGTGCTGCTACAAATGCTGTTCAAATTTTAGAAAAACTATTATAAGCTCACAAAAAAAAAGCACTTATATGTGCTTTTTTATTTTATAAATTATTCTGCTGATTCCTCTGTTTCTGGAGCTTCATAAGCTTCTAAAATAGCTTTTTGAATCTTCTCTCTTGTTTCAGCATTGATTGGATGAGCTATATCTCTGAATTCTCCGTTTGGAGTTTTTCTGCTAGGCATAGCTATAAATAATCCATTTTGGCTTTCGATAACTTTAATATCATGTACTGCGAATTCGTTATCGAATGTTACAGAAGCAACAGCTTTCATTCTGTTTTCTGAATTTACTTTTCTTAAACGTACATCTGTGATTTGCATTTTGCGTGCACCGCCTTCCTTAAGTATTAAAATTATACATATTTATTTATATGTACAATTATATTATTCTCTACAAAAAAACTTTTTCCTTCTTTTTTTTACATTTTTTTAAATTTTTTTGCTTCATACTATAAATTTGTTACACTTCTTAGCTTTATTTTTATAGAATAACCTCCCTAAAGAACTTGATATCTAAATTTTTTATTTTATCATATACATTTTTTTTTAACATATACTAAAATAGTAACAATCTAAAATTAAATTAAACAAAAAAAACGAAAAAACTCTTGAAAAATAAACATTTACATTATATAATTTATCTGTTATAAAATTGAAGAAAATTTCATTAGGAGTGTAAAAAAATGCCAAATATAAACAATTTAAAAAAATATAAAAATATCCACATGATTGGAATCGGTGGTGTTAGCATGAGTGGTATTGCAGCAATACTAAAAAACTGGGGATTTAATGTAACTGGTTCTGATTGGGTACATTCAGATACAACAGATAAACTAAATAAAATGGGAATAAAAGTAAATATTGGTCACAACACTGAGGATGTAAAAAAAGCCGATGTTGTTGTTTATTCTGCTGCCATAAAAAAAGACGACCCAGAAATGTTAGAAGCAAACAAACTAAATATTCCAACAATCGAAAGAGCAGATTTTTTGGGTGAAATAACAAGATGTTTTGAAGATACTATTTGCATATCTGGAACACATGGAAAAACAACAACAACTTCAATGATTTCTAACTGTTTTCTAGAAGCAAATACTGACCCTAGTATCCAAGTTGGTGCATATTTAAAACAACTTGATGGAAACTATCGAGTTGGAAATAGTGAACATTTTATTATTGAAGCTTGTGAATATGTAGAAAGTTTTTTAAAATTTTCTCCTAAAGCAGAAGTTATCTTAAATGTTGATAATGACCATTTAGATTATTTTAAAACTTTTGAAAACATAAAAAAAGCATTTATAAAATATGTTAAATTATTACCAGATAATGGAATATTAGTACTAAATGGTGATGATAAAAATTGTTTAGATTTACAACAATATACAAAAGCTGAAGTTATTACTTTTAGCATAAAGAACCCTAATTGTGATTTTTTTGCTAATAATATTACATTTAATAATGATGGATTTCCTAGTTTTGATGTTTGGAAAAAACAAAAATATTATGGTAAAATATCTCTTTCAGTACCAGGTATTCATAATGTCTTAAATTCACTTGCATGTATTGCATTATGTGATAAATACAAAATAGATAGTAATTCAATACAACATGCATTAAAAAAATTTACTGGTGCTCATAGAAGATTTGAATATAAAGGTATATTTAAAAATGCTCGTATATATGATGATTATGGACATCATCCAACAGAAATTTTAGCCACAGCAAACTCACTTAAAAATAAAAAATATAATGAATCTTGGGTAGTTTTTCAGCCACATACATATAGTAGAACAAAAAATCTTTTAGATGATTTTGCAAAAGTATTAACAGAATTTGATAATATAATTGTATTAGATATATATGCTGCAAGAGAAACTAATATTTATAATATTAGTTCAAAAGATTTAGTAAATAAAATTATTTCTCTTGGAAAAAAAGCTGAATATCTACCAAATTTTGAAGAATGCATAAATTATTTGAATAAAAATGTACATGATAATGATATTATTTTAACACTTGGTGCTGGAACTGTAACTGAAATTGGTGATTTATTATTAAATTTTGAGAATTAAAAATTAAGATATACAAAAAAATAACACATCCCCCCATTTATGTGTTATTTTTTTAATATAATCTTTGTTTTAAAGCTTTAATATCAAATTCATCTTCTCGTAACCTTTTTTCAAACTCATCCATTCTTCTATCTTGTGCATCAAATCTTTTGTTCATGTATTCAGTATTCTTTTTAATTAAATCACATATTGTCTTCATATTCTTTTGCTGATTTTCACTAATTACTGTCATCATATTTTGCAGTTCTGTGGCTATTTCTTTTGAAAATTTCTCGAACTTTTCGTCTATTTTTTTATCTTGCTCTGCAAATTTTTCGTCTATTCTTTTGTCCTGCTCTGCAAATTTTTCGTCTATTCTTTTGTCCTGCTCTGCAAATTTTTCGTCTATTCTTTTGTCTTGCTCTGCAAATTTTTCGTCTATTCTTCTGTCTTGCTCTGCAAATTTTTCGTCTATTCTTTTATTCTGCTCTTCAAACATTTTGTTGATTTTGTCATCTTGTTCAGCGAATTTTTTATTCATTTTTTCATCTTGTTCTACAAATTTTTGGTCATGAACTTCTAGTTTGTTTTCTACATTATTTAGTCTTGAATTTATTTTATTTAATTCTTTAAACATTTTTTGAAAATTTTCATCCATTTTTCTCACCTCCTCTTTTTCTATCGATAAGTTTGAATTTGTTTCCTTTGTATGAACAAATTATATGATTTTTAATAACAAAAGTCAATATAAAAAACAAAATAGTAAGAAAAAAGGAGAAAAAATTACATTTAATTAGCAAAACCATAGTAAAACTAAAAAAATCCATTTTTTACTCTATGCTTTTCAATTGTTTTATCATAATATCTCCAAAAACTGCATAACCTTCCTGAGGATTATTTACTAAAACATGTGTAACTGCACCAATAAATTTTCCATCTTGAATTATTGGAGACCCAGACATCCCCTGAATTATCCCTCCAGTCTTTTCTAATAAATCTTCATCTACAATTTTTATTTGCATACTTTTATTATCATAATTATTTTCTTTAAAAATCTTTTTAATTTCTATATCATATTCTTGTGTTTTTCCATTTTCTAAAGTTGCCAAAATAGTTGCTTTTCCTGTATGAATTTCATCACGCAAAGCTACTTCCATTTCTTTGGAATTATTAAGATTTAAAGGCAAAAGATTGTCTACCTTTCCATAAATTCCAAATTTAGTATTTTTATAAATAGTTCCTATATTTGGTTGATTGTCTATAGTCCCTTGCATTCTACCAGGTTCTCCCTTTTCTCCTTTTTGTATGTTTAAAATCTTTGTAGTAACAAATTCACCAGATGATATATTTATCAATTGTTTTGTATCTATATCGACAATTCCATGCCCTAGAGCTGCAAAAGTTTTAGATTCTGGTTCATAAAAAGTAACTGTTCCAACACCAGCTGCACTATCTCTTACCCATAGACCTAGTTTATACTCTTCATCTTGTGTTTTTACTGGTGTCATACTACATTGTAATGATTCATTATCTCTTACAAAATCAATTTCAACTTCATTTCCTAAAGAGTTATTTACACATGATATTAAATCTTCTGTTGAATGTATTGTTTGATTATTAACTGCAATTATTGTATCTCCTTCTTCAATTCCTGTTTTTTCATATGGTTTGTAAATTTTATTATCTTCTCCTTGTATTTCTGACATACCAACAACTAAAACCCCATTTGTATACAATTTTACACCTGCTAAATTTCCAACTGGTATTACTGTAGTTTTTGGCAATATACTTACATCAATATCTTTTATAGAAAGTTGATTAAATAAATTTACATTCATTTTTGAAACTCCTATATCTTCTGAAATACTCTCTGAAATATTAGAAGATGTTTCTATAACACCATATTCATCTTCCATAGAAAAATTAATACCAAAAAAAGAAGGTATATCTAATTTTTCACCTTCAAATAAAATTATTTGATCTGGCAAATAACCTATTATTAGTGAATAACAATATGCTATTATTAAAATTAGTAATAATAAAACAAGTTTTATCTTTTTTATTACTCCTAATTTTCTTATATCTTTTCCTTTTTTAATAACATTTTCCTTTTTTATAACATTCATCTTCTTTCAAAATTATATTATTTTTATTTAGTATTGACTTTAAAAATAAATCTATTCAAAAAAGTTGAATTTTTCGTTTCAAAATTGTAGTTATAATTCATATAGGGTCAAGATAAAAATCGATTTTTTATACATAATAAGAAAATTAGAAAAGCCACATAAACTTGACTCGCGCGGTTCTTTTTTTAAGGATACTTTTCTTGTTATATAAGGAAAAATCTATATAGTGTTAAAATAAAAGTCAATTTTCTTTTGAAAATAAAATATTAGTTATTTTCACTTTGAATTGCGTAACTTAAGGTTTCATATTGTTTCCTATACACTAAAAAGAGGGATTTTAAGGTCCGTCCCTAAAATCCCTCCTAGGAGGGATTTTGAGGACCGTCCCCTAATCCCTCTTTAATATGATATTACATATGGATTTGACATTGTTCCATTTCCACTTATTATTTGTATACCGTCTTTTAATTTTATTACTGGTCTAACTCCTGCATTTTCTGATGTTTGGTTATCCCCACTATTCCAATTTTGTTCAAAGATTAACTTGTTTTCTTCATTTCCTGTTGCTGAGAATGCTCTGACACTCCATCTGTGGTATCCTATATTATTTCCAGAGTCATATTCTGCATCATATGTTCTGGAAGCTAACCATATGTCCATACTGTCTCTTATCATTCCATATGATTTTAATTGTGTTAAATCAGTATTATAATTGTTGTCATAGTCTTTGCATCCACTGCTTCCTCCCCATAGTAAATCTACGTTTCCTACATTATCATTAAATGGATCAGCTGGATTTGTTCCTAGTGCTCTACCCCATTCTGCATAATTTGAATCTACAAATTGACTTGCTATATTATTTAGTATTGAAACACTATTATTATATCCTCGTTGTCCTCCTAAATATAATCCTGAATCTCCTGCTATATTTATATCTGAAACTATTTGTAGTCCATATTCATCATTATTATATAGTACTCTCCAATATCCTGAATTATAGCTTGTAGTATTTATTACTTGTGTAGAATTATATCCTGAATCTCCTGACAAGATTGTTACTGAATTACTTGGTGATACATATCTAATATAGTCTCCTGGTTGTACATTATATCTTATAAAGTCTGCATTTGAATATATTCCATTTATTTGTACTGTTCTACTAACTGTTTGAGTACCATCTGCACTTCTTACTGTAAATGTATATGTTCCATTTTGAGTACATCTATATGTTTTATCATTTACTTTCGTAATTCCTGGAACATTATCATAAGAAATAGTTGCTATATCTGAATCATCTCCTGTGATTGTTAAATTTATAGTTGCCTCACTTTGAATGTCATTGTAATTAACTGTTGCAGAAATTTGTAAATTATTTTGTGAGCCAGCTCCTCCTCCTGGGTCTCCAGAAGTAGATGAAAAATTCGTATCATTAGCTGGTCTATATAATCCATATCGTTCTCTTCCTAGTGCTGTATAATAAATTCTTGCTAATTCACTATTACCATTTAATAAATCTGATATTTGACTATCTGAAAGATTTCTTTTGTTAACAATACAATCATAACATCCTGTAACATTTTCTACTGGAAAATAATAAATTCTTTTGCCTGTTGAATCAAATCCTGATTTTCTTTCAAAATTTATATTATAATATCCTTTTGCTCCAGATATATTTACATTTCCATTATATAAATTCTCATCTTTGATATCATGATAAATTCCGTCTGAAGCTAATATATATATTGAATCCTCAGAAACTAATTCTTGATTTTTATTATTAGTAACTATAGAATAGCCATTATATACTTTAGCACCTATTGGTAAACCTTGTAAAAAGCTAATTATAGAAATATTATTAGATATTTCATCCCATTCATAATCCATCAATTCAGGCATTCTAAAGTTAACGCTTGCTGAAGAATAATTATTATAATTTGTTACTGCAATTGATAAATTTCTTTCAACAGAATATTTTATAACTGATAATCTATGACTATTAAATAAAGAATCTTCATTTTCTATTGTTCCATTAAATAGCTCATCAAAAATTTTGTAATTTCCAAATTCTTCTGTTAAATCATTTCCTTCTTCATCTAATGCATCTGCTGTGGTTAAATTTTTTAAGTCTGGATGTGAATTTATATAATCTCTTAAATCTAATGCTTGCTCATAATATTCTATTGCATTACTATTATCTGTTATACTAAATGTAAGTCCATTATCAGTTGTTTTTTGTGAATTAAAGAAATGGAATGTTTCTCCTGTAGTAGGATTATAATAATATTTTGTACCATTTATTTTTCTACATGGTAAATCCAAAACTTGTCCATCAACTACAACTCTTTCAGTATAATTTGTTTCTGTATTTATTACATTTCCTCTATATGTAATTATATTATTGTTTTTTTGTACATCTGATAATAAATATCCTGCTTTATCAATAACTTCATTTCCAGATTTTCCTTTTATTGATACATAATTATCAAGTGAATATGTAATTACAACATCTGTACTTCCTCTTTTATATCTACAACTATAATATACATATGGTTTTAATCCAAATAGTGATTCTCTACTATTATCTGAAGATGTTCCACCATGATATGTAGCTATTCCACCATCATTTTCAAATCTTTCTGTTCCCTCTATTGTTTCTTGATCCCAAGTATTTTGATATGGAGAATAAATATAATATCCATCATATAACATAAAAACAATTGCTGGTATAAACTCTTCTATAGCTTTATTATTATATCCTCCCATCGCAAAACTTGTCCTCATAGAATTATAAAAAGTATTAACTGCTGCTTCTATATTTTCTATTTTATAATTAGCTAAAATTGACTCATCCCCATTATATGCATTTATCTGAAAAGCAGTAATTGCATCAGCTGTTGCATTATCTAATTTAACATCATAACTTGTTTGCAAACTTAATGTTTGAACTCGTGATTCTGTATATGATGATAAAATCATTGATAAAGGTAAAGCTATACAAATAAATATTACTGCTAAATTTTGTAGCTTCATATTTCATCTTTCCTTTTCTTTCTAATACAAAAAGCGCCCATAATATTTTTTTTGAAAAAACATCTTAATTTATTTTCTAAAATTTTAAAGCAATATTACTCCAAACATGATGGACATCAATTAAATAGTCCTTGCTAATCAAGATTATTTTCTCAAAAAAGATATTACGGACACCCTCCATCAATTTTGAAAATTTCTATTTTCCTGTTGCTTTTACAATTCCTGCATGTTCTGCTGCAATTGTATATGTATCGTTACCCGTAACTGTATAGAAGAAATTTTTTAATTGTTGAGATAATGTTTGATTTGTGTTTTTAACTTTTACAGACACAATATCTCCTTCTTTTAAACCATATGTTTTTGGTGTTCCACTATCTGGACTTACAACCTCTAATATTTGTGAAGTATATATAGAATAATATACATTTTCTCCTATTGTAGTTCTATTTGTTTGTGTAGTCTTTTTACCAGGGTTTTCATCTAAAACTTTTACTTCAATTTCAACATCATAAGTATTTCCTGTTGAAGTAATACTTTGTACAAAAGAATTATAATTATCTGGTGTGATTTTACCTGTAGTTCTTATATTATCAACAAATTCTGTAGTTGCTGTTTCTACAGTTAATTGTGCTACATCATCTGTTCTATCAGACATTGTCATTAGTGGAAATACAAACATCAATATTGCAGCTAGTGCAATAGCAATGACTGTTATTAGTGTATCACTCATTTTTTCTTCCTCCTTATTTTTTACTCATTACATATAATACTTATTATTTTAAATTTCTATGTAATTTTATAGGTGATTATTCTTTTTTCTTCTTTATTTACATCTGGTACTTCTCCTGTTATATTTGGATCTATAGTTGATGTTTCATTTTCTTCTAGTGTCTCAGAAGGATAATAAATTCCTAGGTATTCTTTAATTTCTTTTCCAATTAGTCTATCATATAAACTTTGTGACGGTAATATAACAGTTCTATTTGATGTATTATACCACATATCAAACTTGTCTTCTTTTTTACCATAAATTATAGCATTTAAAAATGTTGTATATCCTTGTGTTTTATCATTTGAATTTATAATATTATTATCATAGTCTGAATCTAGAGAATATCTTTCAAATGTTTGATTTCTAGAATTTTTATATGTATATAAAGGTTCTGTTAATCCCTCAAATACAATTTTATACTGTTCATTATATGCTCTAAAAATTGATGGTATAATAGTTTCTATACTTACAGTTCTTTCAAATCCTGATGCTTCATAATAATAATCTCCATCTATATAAACAGTTTCTCTATCTTTATATTCTAAAATCACATCAGCTGCTTCTCTTGCTTGACCAAAGGCAACAATACTAACAGAAAGTGCAATAACAAACATAAGTACTGCTCCAGCCATTTTTAACGCATCTACTGCATTTTCCATTAGTATTCACCTTCCTTTACATAACAATTTATTTTAATTATGAACTAAATGTTCCATCAATTGTAATTTTATTTACTCTACCATCTGAATAATCTAATTTTACACTATAAGAATTTTTATTTATAATTTTTGATGTTGATGGTGTTGTTCCGCTTGCTGGTGCATTAGTACCTGTAAATGTAACAGTTACAGTTAATCCACCATTAACATCTTGATTAGCATTTGTTGCTAATACTTCTTGTATCATTGATTTTACCATTGTTCCTTTTTGATTTCCTTCATATTTCAAGAATTTATTATTAAATGCTGTTATTTGTGCTTCTGACATTCCACTATTTGATACTGTATCTTGTGCTTGGTTAAATATCATTATACCTAGTGAAATTAATAATATTGCAAGTAATATAGCACCTGCTATAATTAAAGCTTTTGATGCATTCTCCATTTTTCTTCCCCCTTTTTACTATGGAGCAAATGTTCCTGTAACTGTAATTACACTTACTCTACCATTTGAATAAGCTAAAGCAACACCATATGTATTAGCACTTACTATTTTTTCAGTTTTAGGACTTTCAGTTTCAGTACCACTTGCTCCGAATTTTACTTTAACTTTTTCACTATCTCCTGCATTATTAGCTAATACTTCTTGTACCATAGCTTTTACCATTGTACCTTTTTGATTTCCTTCATATTTCAAGAATTTATTATTAAATGCTGTTATTTCTGCTTCTGACATTCCACTATTTGATACTGTATCTTGTGCTTGGTTAAATATCATTATACCTAGTGAAATTAATAATATTGCAAGTAGTATAGCACCTGCTATAATTAAAGCTTTTGACGCATTCTCCATAACTTTTTCCTCCTTTGCTTTTTATTATAAAAATAAAATTATATTTTAATTATAAGTAATAGTTGAAACTCTACCGTTTGAATAGTCTAATTTAACTGTATATGTTTTAGCATTATCAATTGCACTTGTTGGTATTGCAGATGAATTATTTCCATTTACAGATACAGTAATACCATCTCTATTTTCTGAATTTGTTGCATTTGCTTCTTGTATCATTGCCTTAACCATTGTACCTTTCATTTCACCTTCGTATTTTAGAAATTTATTGTTAAATGCTGTTAATTCTGCTTCTGACATTCCACTATTTGATACTGTATCTTGTGCTTGGTTAAATATCATTATACCTAGTGAAATTAATAATATTGCAAGTAATATCGCACCTGCTATAATTAAAGCTTTTGACGCATTCTCCATAACTTTTTCCTCCTTTGTCTATATTTTTTATATAATATTACTAAATTCCTTTAGTAAATTTTAATAACTACATTTTAATTGATAATTAGTCTTTATATCTTTATGTCTATTCCACTATTTATAATAAACTTTTAACTTTTAAGTACAAAATAATTAAATTTTAAAAATAATTTATTGCGATATTTGTTCAAACAACATATATCTAACTTTATTAGTTTTTTTATGATATTCTATTTTTGTACACTTAAACTTTATTTGATTATAATATCTTACAAAGTTATCCATTCCACCTAAATATAAAGTTTCCATGTCATACAAAGTATCATTATCAGTTATCTTGATTTGTATATTTATAGATGTTGTTTGATTATCTTGATATATTCCATTATTATTTTTTGAAACTTTATCTTTTACATTATTATCTACTGCTTTGTTAATTATAGATACTAATTCACTTCCATAAATTTCTTTATTTAAGTAATTTTCATATTGTAAATTTTGAGTTCTTGCATCATAAAAATTAGCTCTATAAGTTAAAAAAATATAAGCAATGCAACAAATAATAATTAAAATAATTATTAAAAATATTACAAATTTTTTCATTACCTTACCCTTTAATTATACCATAAATACTGATTTTTTTCAACATTATAATACAAAAACCTGTACCAGTTTTTGCTATATTTAAGGAATTTGTTTAAAAGTCACTTGCTTTACTCTTCCTGATGTATCATAATATTCTATATCTGTACATTCATATTTAGTATTTGTTTGATTTACAAGTATTAAATTATCTATATCACTTTGACTTTTATTATCTATTCTAGTATTACCAATTTTTACAATAATATCATATGCAGTAGCATGATCTGAAACATCTGCATAATTTACATTGTTTTCATGTGCACTATTTGCAACAGTAACAACATCATATATTGTTAAATCAGTTCTACCTAAATATGTTGTATATTGTGTATTAAATTGTACTAATTGTTGTTCTTGATTTTTTTTATTTACCTCTGCTGAAGTTGTTCCAAATGAAGTAAATAAATATACTGCCAAAGTAATAATTAGTAATCCAATTAAAACTCCTCCAGCCATAAGTAAAGCTTTTGATGCATTTTCCATATTATACTCCTATTTTAAATATTGAAAATTCATACTTTTTATTTGTCCATCTGGATAGTATTGTGGTTCTCCAACAATACTAAAAGTAGATGTTTTTAATAAAGTAAATTCTGAATATTCTCTGATAACTTTTAAAATTTCATCATGTGAAAGATCTTTTCCTTCCCAACTTTGAAAACTTTGTCCAAGTAATTCTTCTACTGTTCTTGTTCCATCTTCAAGACTACTATAATTAGATACAAGTAAACTAAGTGCATCTAATGTATATTTTTCTTCATATTTTCTAAATTCATTACAAATTCTATAAAAATCATCTGTCACACTATTTACAGTATAATTTCCAATATAAAATTTACTTAAAGTATCACCAAATTTAGTTTGAAAATTACTTGTTAAAGTTATATTTATTGTAATTTTTTCATTATAGTTTATTTCACCATATCCACTAGTTCTAGAATTATAATCAACAACTTTATTTGATAAAGAAATTAAGTCTACACCATCTAAATCTCTTCTTGCAAACTGTGTAAATTGATAATTAAATGCAGATAATTGAGAATCTTTTTCAATATCAGAATTACTTCTTTGGTAAGCTGATAATTCATTAAACATTAAGAGTAATGCACCTAATACTAATAGTGCAATTAAAATCCCACCTGCCATTATCAATGCTTTTGATGCATTTTCCATAGTACATTACTCTCCTTTCTTTTATACTATAGTGTTGTACTTGACATTGAACTGAATGAACTTGACATACTTGTTAATCCTATAAATACTAATGGTATTATCAAATATCCAACAAACATACAAACCATAGGTGCAAAACCAATTCCTTTTCCTATCATACCTTTTCTCTTTATTAGTCTTTCATTAGATTCTTTACGTTTTTCTCTATAGTAATCTCTTTCTGAATCTAATTCATCAAACGCATCTTTTATTGGTATTTTTTCAACTGCTGCTTGCAAACTTTCTATAATTTGTATTAGTGGTTGATATGCAATTTCATTTTTCATTTCTTCTAATGCTTCCCATGCACCAGCTTCATAGTTATTAACACATTTTGATATTGGTTCTTTAAATATGTTTGCATATCTTTCTAACCATTCTAGGATAATTTCAACATTTACCCTTTCAATTCTCATAAGCATAAGTATTATTGTTTGGAATTGCATTACTTCATCTTCCATTTCTAATTGTCTCATCTTTGCTTGGAAATATAATACCCAAATTGGTGCCATATATCCTACAATTGCAAATACAAATGCTAATAATAATTCAAACCATTTTAAGTACTCACTATTTACAACTTGTAATTTTTCATAAATTCTTTCTACTGCTGCTGTTATTTCATCATCTGTAGCTTCTTCATAATAATCTGAACGTTCCACAGCCCTTTGTATATCTTCTTCTGTAGTATCTATTTTTCCTTTAAACATATCTAGAAATTCATTATCCTGTCTTGTCACTTCCATTGCTTTTTCTTCTTCTTTTTCTGATAATCCTCCAATTAAATCATAATCAGTTGTCGGCTCTGTATAAATATAATTTATAGCTACATTATGTAATTGGACAAATAGTATTAAAGAAGCTATAAAAACAATTATTGCATATGTAAGTCTATTTATGTATAACCATTCTATTTTTAAACTTGATGCTGCCTCTTTTAATAATTCGATAATTTTTCTTCTGTCTTTTGTTCCATCTTTTGGAATAAATAAATCAACAATCTTCTTTATAATAGCTTTTTTATATAATTTTGCTTGCCATGGATTTTCTGTGTTTCTTGTTTTTAAATTAACAGATCCATTATCTTTTAATTTTCTAACTAATACATAACATACAAATGTTAATATTAAAATTAAAATTTGTACAATCATACCAGATTTTCCTAAATACCAACTTTTAACAAATGAGAAATTTGAAATTGCCCAATTTTTTAGTGGTTCTAGTAAAACTACTGGTGCTATTGATATGAATGATAAACTTTGGAACACATAATTTAGTTTATCTCTTTTTAATATCTCTAATTGTAATTCTTGTGTAATATTATCTACATTTTTTAAATATAGTGATGCCCCATCTACTTTTCTATCACCAAATTCTTTTGTAAGATATGAAATTCCTGCAAATTCTTTTAAGTAACTGTTTGGTGCTACATCATAATATTTTTCTAATTCAGTTTCAGGATCATCAGAAATTAGTATTTCATAAATTTTTTCACCCTGTCTTGAAATATCTAATTCATCATCTTGTGAAACTTGATATATAGCTTCTTCAACCATATTAAATTCGTGATATGCATGTCTTATTTCTGAGAAAAATTGTATTTGTTGTTTTAATAAGTTATCATCTATTTTATCTACATATCCATCAATAAATGTGTCTATCATAAATAGTTCAAATATAAGAACTATAAACATTACTAAATAGTTTGAAGCAGTTAACCAAATACTAACAATAACGATAGGAATTAGTATTGCAAGTGTTTTAGATAAAATTCTAGATGCGTCTTTTCTTGTATTATACTCATCATCTATATTTATAATTTCTAGTCTTCTTCTAAGTTTTAATATATATCTTTTTAAAAAAGGTATTTTTACATATGTAATATATAATTTTTGATATAAGATTTCTAATGAAAATTTCTTTTGCTTTGTACCTTGTTGCAATTTTTGTATAGCTTTATATTCGGATTTTTGC
Source organism: uncultured Clostridia bacterium (assembly GCA_904384245.1). GTDB lineage: Bacteria > Bacillota > Clostridia > TANB77 > CAG-508 > CAG-269. The sequence continues at coordinate 85,141 of CAJFJM010000001.1, read as the reverse complement.
ATTTTTTTAGATATTATGTAATATGCTAATATAATTAGTACAAATAATCCTGCTGCAAGCCCCATAATTATATATATGGTTTGATTTGACACCTGCTTTCACCTCCTATGCCTATATTTCTTTTGGTTTTCTACCTCTTCTTGATACTTTTTTTGTTTCTGTTTCATCAGGATCTGCTGAAACTAATACTGATTCTAATTGATTTCCCCAGTGTTTTTGAACAAATTTATCAAATTCTTCTACATCTGCTGCGTCCATATTATTTCTCATTTCTTTGATGTTTTGTGCAGAAATTGGGTTTGTTATTACATATTCTCCATCAATATATTCCATAATGTTTCGATATGTATATAATTGCCTATCTGTTGATTTTGTGAAATAATGTGTTGCATTATCAAAGAATTTATCAAATTTTCCTTCTAATGTCTTTTCATTTCTATGATCATATGTATATTCATTTTTACTTTCTACTGGGATACATTCTGTAATTCTTTCTATATATCTTTGTCCTCTAAAGTCTTTTACTTGGTGTATATCAAAGTTTAGTACTTGTACAACTTGTTCCTCTGCTGTTTTTTCATCTGTGAACACTCCTGTTCTTAACATTGAGTTACGAAGTGCTGTAACTAAGTTTGGAAATGTTTTAGCATGGTGTGTGAATAATGTAAATTTAGATGCAACTTGGGCTGCTTGTATCATCCAAGATGCTACGGGGTCTGTTGCAACCTCACCTATGATGTTAACAGAACCATCAGTTTTCTTTTGAACGTCCAAACCTTCTTGTCCAGAAATTGTATCTGTTTCACGGAATGTAAGTATGTTTCTTGTAGGATAAATTTTTCTTAAGTGAAGCTCGAATGCAGTTTCTTGAACCCTTATGTTCATTGTTTCATAAATATTTTCTATCATACCCATAAGTAATGTTGTTTTACCAGAACCTTGCTCACCAGTAATTGCTGTGATTCTTGCTCCTTTTACTAAGAATTTTAATAATTCTATTGCATCTTCTTTTCCTGGTAAAGTTACTAATTGTTCTAGTGTTGCACGTTTTACGTCAAATTTTCTTACAAAGAATGCCCATGTTTCTGAGAAACTTGGTCTAACAACAACGACACGTGAACCATCTTTCATTTCATTTATTTTATAACCATTTGTATCTGATAATTGTCCTGGGTTATTGTATTTATATATATTTTGACAAACCCTTTTTAGTTCTGCTTCTGTTCCAAATGATAAGAACGCTAAACGTATAGATTTACCTTGGAAAAATATCCAAATACTATCACATGCTCTTGGTACTTTATGTTCTGCAACTTGATTTAGATAATCTCCTGATGCAGTTTGTGCAACTTGGCTTAAGAAACTTTCTGGAAGTCCAGATACACCACCAGATACACCATCTATGTTCATATCTCTTATTTCATCTATTGTGCTATATCCTTTATAATGTTGATATATTCTTTGAACTACAATAGATAATTTATCTGAAAAACTTAATTCTATATTTTCTTTTTCATATATATCTTCTATTTCTTTTGCAGTTATAACATATGAAGGTTTTGATTCTCCTTCTACATATTTTAATTCTGCTAAATTATATTTCTTTATTAGTTCTGTTAGAGCTTCATAGCCAAAATCTTTTTTATAGGCATAAATTAAAATATCGAATTTATCTTGTGCAGTTAATAAAGAAGGAATATCAAATGGAATTGCTTTAGATATATTAGTTTCATCTACACCATATTCACTAGAAAGTAAATCAAATATTAGTTCTTGTACATATTTTTTATCATTTACATCTCCATATGTACAACCTTTTAAAGCTTTTTTCAATTCATATTTCTTATTTTTTCTTCTTTTTAACTCTTCTTCTGATAAACCAATATCATATAAGTTTACTTTTGTTATTTCATCTAATCTTTTTTTAACAAATTCTTTCATTACATCTAATGTATATGTTTTGTCATCTACATTAATAGTTGTTTCTACTTCTTGATTTTTTTTCTTTTTTAAATAATAGTATATTGCTGCTATTGCTACTACTAACACAACTATTGTTAATAAAATATTAGTTATAGTCATTGATATTCTCCTTTCTATAACCCTGCCTGAATTGATTGCATTCTATATATAATCCCTTCAGAAGCTCTTTTTACTTCTTCAACAAAAGATGCATTTCTGTCTTCTGGGTCTAAAAATTTTTTGAACTTTAAAAATAAATCTGGTACACCAGCTTCATCTGTTGCTTCAAAATATAAAGTATTATATGGTATTGTAAGTACTTGATTTTTTTCTCCTAAATATCTAGTAATATTTTTTATATTATATTTTGAATATTTATCATATCTTCCTATCAATAATACTGTTTTACTTGATTTAAATAAAGGATCTTCTGCTTTTCTTTGTCTTACCTGTTCAATACTACTTAATCTTTGATTTGTACAAATAACAATAATATCTGATTTTTTTAATATTTTTTCTGCAATATCTTTTGGCACATTGTCATCTAAATCCACAAAAATTCTATCATAATATTGGTTTGCAACTGTTAATATATCTGGATATACTTCATATATATCATCTATTTGTTTTTCTGGTCCTATAAGTATTTCTAATCTATCTTTAAAAACTACTTTTGTATAGTTTGTAATAATTTCAGGTGCTACTTTATTACTTTTTGCCATCTTAGCTAATCCTAAAATACCACCTTCTTGTTCCAAAATATTATTTTTGTTTGGACCAAAAATACCAAAACTAAATTTAGGCTTTTTTTCTTCTTTCCAATAAGCTCTTCTAATCCTGTCTTCTTTATTAGTAGTAGAAACAATTAAATTTTTAACATTGTGCTCTATAGACATATATGTTGCAATTGCTATTAGTGATGATGTTTTTCCCGTTTCTTCGCTATTAGCATTATAAAAAGTAATAATTGCCATATTAAACTCCTCTTTCTATAATTTTCATTGCTTTTCTTACATTAGAATCACTTGTATTTAATGCTTCTAATACTATAAAAGCCAAGCTATCTTTATATTGTGCACTTAATCTTTTAAATTTTATTTTTGAAACTCTTTGATTTTCAATAAGAACTGACCAATCACCATTTTCTATTGGAAAATATATTCTTTCTTCATCCCAAATAACTTTATATCCTAAAGATAAGAAATTTAAATAATCATCATCTTCCTTTAATACCTCTTTTGCAAATAAAACTTTTGTTAATGCAATTGGTTCTTTTATCTCACTTAAAATTTCTAATCCTTTTTTTAATGAGTATAAATCAAAAGCTGTAACAAAGAAATTTTTATCAGCTTTTAAAATATCAAATGTTTCTATTCTTTCAGCCGAATCAACATCAATCAACCATACATCATAGTTCATTTCCTCTCCAGAAACTCCCAAATACTGTTTTATTTGTTCTGGATTATTGAATCCTACCGCAACATCTATATCTTCAAAATTTGTAACATAAGATGTAGTAGGGTTTATTACAGGTACGATATATTTTGCCTTTTGATCTAAAGTTGAATCTATTAGCAATACTTTATGCCCCATTGTTGTCATTATTTTAGCTACATTTAAAATCATATCAGTTTTATCATATGCTCCAATAAACCCTATTTTTTTCATCTGTTTTTCTCCCTTTCTAATAATATTATTGTGCTGTTGTAGTAGTACTTGTTGTATTTGATGCTCCTGCTAATCCATCTAAATAATTTTTTCTATTTTCTTGTGTTGTTGTAACTTCCTCTTCTACTCCTGCTTCCACATTTGCATCTGCTTCATCAGCATTGTTTTGAAGAGCTTGATTTATAACATTATTTCTTTGATCTGCATTATAACGACTTTGTAATTCACTCTTAGCTCTATCTACAATATTTGGATCTGCATCAATTAAGTTTGCAACTTCTCTACTTGGTGTATATGTTATAATAGCTGCTGTTTGCATTCCAGGTTCTGTATAAAGGTTTGCATATATTTTGCTTCCTGGTATTTTATATGCTTCAACTATTGCATTATTTAATAAAATAATTTCTGCTTCTGATAAATTAACCCAAATAGTATTTTCTGATGGTAATCCTGCTATTTCTGGTACTGTTACTTCTTTTTTAGATACTACAATATAATCTTGTCCTGAAGGTAATGATAAACGAATATCTATATAATCTCCAGTTTCAATTTGCATTGGTAATACAATCATATTATATTCTTGTTGTCTAACATCGTCAGATGATGTATTATCAGCTCTTGATACAAGTTCTCTTGTTAAAATTGTATTTTTTGTCATATCAACTTTTGCCACAACAGGAACTGAATTTAACTCTATATATTGTTTTTCATCATTATTTGTTTGAATATAATAATTTCCTGTTTCCTCTTCTTGTAATAATTCTTGATCTCTTCCATCGATATTTATGTATAATTTTGAAGTATCCTCATCTTCATCATATACAGTTGTTACTATATTTCCTTCTTTATCTTGTAAATTGTAATTTTCTAAAATAGCTGCATCTCCTATAGCATCTGATGGAATATAATTTCTATTAACTGTTTGTGTTGTAAGCATATCTGAAGTTATAATTTGTCCAGATTTAACATCTTGATTTAATACTGCAATATTAACACTAGCAGCTTGTTCTGCTAATTCCTCGTCCTTATAATTTTTTAGTTGTAATACTAGTAATGCAACAACAGCTCCTGCTATTACTAACATTAACAACATTCCTAATAAAAATGAATTTCTTGCTTTTCTTTGCATTGGATTTATAGCCATGCCAAATTCCTCCTTTATTTTTATAAATTCGCATAATTTCTGCAAAATAACCTTTATTTTATTTTAAACCAAAGTTAGTGTAAAATCAATAAAAAACATGGGTGTCATGAAAAGTTAATATCATTGTAATATTTTTGTAATGCTTTTGTAATATTTATTTTAAACAATAATTTATTAGTGCATTTGCAACACCTTCTTCATCATTACTACCGAGTCACAATATCTGCTATTTCAATTATATCTGGTGAACTTCCCTCCATTGTTATTCCAAGTTTTGCATTTTTTATCATATTTTTATCATTGATATTATCTCCAATTGCCATAATTTCTTCTTCTTTTACATTCATTTTTTGTGCTAAAAAAGTAATTGCATTCCATTTATCAACATCTTTTTGTGAAATTTCTGTATAGTAATATTCTATCGGTATATCTTCTGTTCCCTGTTTAATAACTTTTCTTGACATATGTGATACATCTAATACTTCAATATTATTTACTTTTCTTAGTTTTTTTATTATTGATTGAAATACAAATTTATTGCTATCACATATTGTAATTTTCAAAAATCTTGGTTCTTCCAAATTTTTTACATAATTATATATATCATCTATAATGGTAATTTTTGTTCTTTTGTTTTCTTCTTTTTTTAAATTTTCTTTATGATAATAAAGCACATTATATTTTAATGCTTTTGCTATAATTGTTGTTTCTGTATAAAGATTATATGATATACTATTTTCTTCACATATTTTTATAATTTCTAATGCTTTTTCTTTTGAAATATATTTTTCGTATATAATTTCTTCATTTTGTATATCATATACTAATGCTCCATTTCCTGCTATAAAATATTTATTTGAACCTATTTCTTTTGCAATTGTTTTTATTGAATCTATCGGTCTTCCAGATGCTATAATAACATCAATTCCTTTTTCTATCACTTTTTTTATAACTTCTTTTGTATTTTCTGTTACAATACCATAACTATTTAGCATTGTTCCGTCTAAATCTATTGCGACAAATTTATACATAAATTTTCTCCTTTCTGCATTTTTCATTATAACTTTAATTTTTTTAAATTGCAATAGAATTTTATGGTAGAAAATTTTAAAATTTAAAATTTAAATTATAGCTTTGCATCTATAATAAACCTCATTAAAAAATCTTTACTATAATTTTTAAAACTTTTTTCTAAAAATTTCCTGTTTATTTTTTCTTAAACTGCAAATTATAGTATTAGAAAAAGCTGAATGTTTTTTCACAGATGTAATTACAGGAGGTGAAGAATAATGGCAAACTATAGTAACAAAAAATTAGTTCCAGAAGCTATGACAGCATTAGATAAATTCAAATATGAAGTAGCTAGCGAAGTTGGTGTTAACTTAAAAGATGGTTATAATGGTGACATCTCAGCTAGAGATGCTGGTAGAATAGGTGGTAATATGGTTAAAAAAATGATACAACAAGTTGAAAACCAAATGAAATAGTTTTATTAACGCAAATTACTGTAATTAGTTTAAGGCAAGAAGTTAAATTTTGTTTTTATGCATACATAAAGGCAGGATTTGATTTCCTGCCTTTTATATTTATTTATCAATTACAAATATTAAATTCTTTAAAGTACTGTCATTACACTAGTACTCCAATATATACTGTATCACCTACAACTTTAAATTCTACTGGAGTATTTTGATTTTCAAAATATTGTTTATATTCCTCTTCTTTTGCTTGCAAATTATATTTTATATTTTTACCTGTGTATATTTCATATGCAGAAACACTATATGCTCCAACTGCTAATTTACTTCTCTCCCTAACCGCACCTTTTATATTTAATTTTACATCATTAGAACTTTCTCTATAATAAAAACACATTTGAGTAACTTCATTTCCATTTTCTTTTTCCTCTTCTATGATTTGCTCTATCTTTTTGGAAAATGCAAAATCAATTTTCATTGCCTGTTTATATGATATCTGCAAATATACAGTTTCTACTACTGTTACTAAAAAATAAAATATTATTATTCCAGATAAAACATTTCTAAACTTATTTTTTTCTTCTAGAATATTTGTACTTACATATGCATATATAATTATACTGCTAATTAAAGAACCCACTGCCAAAAAAGTTCTTCCTTGGTGCGGATAATTACTTTCTTCTAATACAAATAGTATAAATTGACTACAACATGTAAATATTACAATAAATAACATATATATTGGAACATTCATTTTTTTAGTCTTTTTACAATAAAGCACTGTCAATATCATTATAAAAAATACTAAAATTAGCCATAAATAAGCTGGGAACATTTTTAATGAATAAATAATAGTAATATAAAAATTACTTAAATTCAAAAATAAATATTTAAAAGCATTTTTTCCACTAGCTCTTAAATTGCCACCGCAATTATATAAATTTATGAATATTTCATCTAATAGTACTGCTATAATTAGTGAAATAGCACAAATACATAATTGTTTAATACATTTTTTATTTATTTGTTTATTTTCCAAAATTGAAATTAAAATTGCTGTACTTACAAACAGTGGAGCAGTTCCTTGATAAGCAAACATACCTATTATTGTAAACATTATACCTATTATATTTTTATTCTCTATTATAATATATTGTACAGCTTTAATATACATATATATACTTATTGCCATAACAATACTTTCTACAAATTCCATGGAATTAACATAAAAGAAATTAAAAATATATAAATAAGACACTAAAAAAATTAGCACTTTATTTATTTTTTTAGTTAATGTTTTATAATGATTTACTGTTTTATAAATTTCTAATACACATGCACAAGATATAATAATAGCTATAAATAATAATATTTGATAAAATAATGTATATGATAAATTAAGCACATCTCCAATCAAGCATATCCATCCCATAAAAAGTCTACCATCATTAAATGATGCATCATTTATTGCATAATAATCAAAACCTGGAATCATCAGTCTATGCGCATCCAATGAATAATAACCTTGTAAAAAAACAATATATAATAAGCATGAAATAATCATGCTTATTACAAATATTATATTTCTTTCTTTTGTTTCTAATTTTTTTAGCATTTTATTCACCTAATTTTTATAAATTATTAAAAATCACTTATATTTATGCTTCTGGTTCAACTAAACCATAATTTTTTCCATCTTTTAATTTATGTATTACATTTACTTTTCCTGTTTCTACATTTATAAATGTTAAGAAGTTATGTGATGGTTTTTCTTGTAATTTTAATACTGCATCTTCTGGTGTTATTGGTTTTATTTCATAATATGATGTTTTTATAATTTCATTTGTTATTTCTGCTACTTTATCTGTAGCTATTTCCATATTTTTTATACTTCCATCTCTCATCATTTTTTCTTTTTTAGTTTTTACTTTTCTAATTTGTCCTTCTAGAATATCAATATCCTTATCTATTGATGCATATAAATCTTTATCTTCTGTTACTGCTCTATATTTTTCTCCTTGTGATATTACACAAATTTCTGCAATTTGCTCATTTTTTTCTGTTTTTAGTGTAACATCTGCTTCTGCATCTTCAAAATATTTATCAATTCTTTCTAATTTTTTTTCAACATAGTCATTTAATGCTTCTGTTATCTTTAGTTCCTTTCCTATTATTTTTATTTTCATAAAAATCTCTCCCTTCTCTTTTTTGTTGTATTTTTTTATGATGTATTTTTATTATATATGTTTTTTAAAATTTTTTCAACCATTAGATTCTATTTTCTTATACATTTACATCTAAGCTTTGCCTATCTATGTTTAAACTTTGGTTATTTATTTCTGTATCAAGAACTTGACTATCTATATTTTCTGCATTTTCTATAGAAATTGTTGTTACTTGTGATACAATGTCTTTACCATGAAATACTTCTATTTCATAAGTAGTTTTCTCATTTACAGTTATTGTATAGCTATTTCCTATAAATTCTTCAGTTGTATTCCATATATCTGTTCCTTGCTTTCTATATCTAATTTGCCATTTATTTATATATTGGTCATTTGAAGTATGTATATCTGTAATATTTATATCAACTGTATTATCTTCGTGAACTGTTGATGTTACTGTAAACACTACATCTCCAATATCTCTATTATATGCTACATTATAAATTCCATCTTCCATTTGCTCTAACATATAATATGTTGTTCCTTCATATTCAAATGGCTCTACAACTATAATAAGTCTTTTACTTAAATTTATATAGTAATCATTTGTTATTCCTTGTATTCCTAAATCTGACACTATATAATCTTTTGAAAAATATTTAAAACCTGATTTTATGCTTTCTATATCACTACTTAAACTATTTAAAATATTTGAAACTTCAGTTACATTAAATATTTCTTTTTGCTCACTTGTCATATCTACTCCATAGCTTTCTAAATTATTTGGATTTTCTGAATAAATTTTATTAACACTAGATTGTAATAATTCTAGTTCTGTTTTAAAAGCCATATATTTAGAAGAACGAATTGTTCCTAAACCATTATATATTCCTATACTTGCTAATATAAGTAATACTATAACAGTAATTACTAAAGCCATTAAAGTTATTCCTCTTTCGTTTTTTAAAACATTTTTCATTATCATACCTCTTTCGTTTTTTACTTTGTTGGATAGATATTAGTACCTAAATATAAACATTTTGTGTTCATATAATACTTAATTGGCTGGGGTGGTAGGATTCGAACCTACGCATCGATGGGTCAGAGCCATCTGCCTTACCGCTTGGCTACACCCCAATATTTTTTAGTTATAAACATATTAACACTTTTTTTATATTTTGTCGAGTATTTTTATATTCTTTTTATATAATAACTTCTTTTGGCTGGCGGTTTATTTTAGCCGTGAATTGTAACAGTGAAGATTATAAAAGAATATCCTATAATTAAAATTTCTAAACTAATTATAGGATATTCTCCTTATACATAAAAAATTAAAATTTTACACTAATATATTCCATTAAAAGTTCCTATATCTTTTTTCCACATATTATAAATATGTTCTTTTTGGTTTTTTGGAATTAAAGCTATTCTCATTGCTGAAAAAGGTTTATCATGTTTATATACACATTCTACACCATCTGATTTTGGTTCTATCCAACCAACTTCATCAACTAATATTTGATAAATAATTGAATAATATGTATCATCTTTTAATTCCATATTTATACCAGAAATACCATAATTATATTGTCCTTCTTCACTATATGGTATTGGATTTCTTCCTTGTGAATCAGTATTTCCTGTTAAATTTACTCCTCCACCACCTAGTTCAAAATATTCTTCATTATTTAGTTTGATTTTATTAAGAGAGTACATTGTATACCATGAATTTTCACCTGGATTATATCCAAATTTATATGCATTTTTTGTCAATTTACATATTCCAGACGTTCCCTCTCCCCAATGAGTATAATCATATGCTCTTACTTTTAAAAAGTCTTTTTCTACATTTCCTTTAATTAAAAATGCTAATGCTTCTGTTTTATGTTTTTTACTTACTTTAACTGCTTCTTTTCCTGCTATGTCATAATTGCTATATCCATATGACCAACCATATTCTGAGTTGTGAGAACCATATGTTAAAATTATATTAGTCGCTTCTGAAACATGAACTTTAATTGTAGAAGAATTTTGTGCATAATCTGTTATTTGTAATTCATAATAAACATTGCTTAAAAATTCACTATTTAAACTTTTGGAATCGTCTGAAATATTCCATCCATCTACTTTTCTAATCTTTTCGTCAACTTTTATTGTTCCTTTTACTCTACCTTCTTCTATTTTTTCTTGACTAAAACTTCCTTTTGGTGAAATATTATCTATTTGTATATTTGTATCCACCAATTTTTGTTCATTTTTTAGTCCTGATGTATCTATAATTGCTCCTTCTATAATATTTATATTTAAATTACCATTTCCTAATAAATTAGAAAATTTTAAATCATAAATAATATAGTCTTCTGCTTTTTCTTTTGTTATTATTTCAAGTTTATAATCTTTTGCTATTTCATTCCCTACTAATACATTTATTTCATCATTTTCTAAAACATCATTACTCATATTTTTTTCAATAATTTTTATTTTTACAATAATATTATGAGTTTTATTTGCATATTTTTCATAATTTAAATTTGTATTTTCTATATTAACAATTTCTATAATTGGTTTTGTCCTATCTATATCCAAATTTATTGCTTCTATAGTATATTCAAATACATATTTAGCATTAACAAAATTCTGGATAAAAATCATACAAAAAACAAAAGATATTAAAATTTTTCTTTTTATCATCTATCACCTCTATTTTTATATTATTTCTTCTCCTAATGCTAAAATGTCAAAATAATATTTATCTATCAATATTGCATCTTCTGTATCTTTAATATTTCCACTTTCTCCATTTTCATATTCCCATTTCCAATTTACTGTTATTTTTTTATTCTGATTTTTTAATAAAGTACCAGATAAATTAGTTGATAAATTTTCTAAATTTGATTCTTGTATATTTGTACCTTCAATATTAAATTTTAAGTTTTGGGGCTTATTACTTTTATTTTGAAATTTTATTGAATATTTTACATTATAATTAGAATATAATAAGATGTCAAAATTTCCTTCTATTCCTGGTGCTATTTTTTCTTCTACTAATGTTTCTGTTTTTATTGTGTCTTTTAAATTTATATTTGTAAAATTAGTATTTTTATATTCTACCTTTAAATAATATATATTCTTAGCTTGTGGATTATTTTTTATAGTTGTACTTGTTTTTTCCTTATTGTTTGTTCCAATATTAAAAGCATTGTCTAAATACCTTAAAAATAATATATTATCTTGAAAAAACTGAAATTTATTAAAATTTGTTAATAAAAACATGAGTATTACAAAAATAGTAATTGCTATAAGGATATAATTTAATATTTTTTTCATTTTTTATAACATTCCTTCTTTTAATTTTTGATTTTCTAAACTTTTTGTTGTTCTGAATGAATTTTTATTTGTATTTTTTGTAATATATCCTCCATATTTTGACTACCTTTTTTTGTATATATAACTTTTAATAAATATTTTTCTTCACGTTTTTCTCCTTTTTCTAATAACATATAATCAGTACATAAATTATTTAATTTTATTTCTTGTCCATTTTTATATAAATAAAATTGAATTGATTCATCAACATCTGCTTTTATTTCTATAAAATATTTTAAATTAACTTCTGATAGTTCTTTTTCATTATAATTTAGTACTCTAAATTCATATTCTCCTATATTATTAGATGCTGTAATATCAATTTCTGGATTAGATTTTACTTCTAATATTGGTTTTGCAACTTCTGTTTCTGAAACTAATATTATGTCTGTTATACTTTTTCCTATACTACAACCTGCTAAAAATAATATTATTACAATAAAAACTATCATTATAAAATTTATTTTTTTACTATTTATATTAACTTTTTCTCTAAGTTTATTTTTTAAGTTTTCTGTTTTTTCCATCTCATTTTTTTCTTTATTAAAGTTTTTATTAAATATTTTATTAAAGTAATTTTCCTTTTGCCCTATGTTAGTTTTTCTATTTCTCATAGACTTATCCTTTCTTATAAAATATATTTATAAATTATAAGATTACAACAAAATCTTACATATTTATTTGATAAACTGTGAAATACTTATATTGTAAAACTTAAGAAATTTACCATCCTTACTTTAAGTAAATATGTAGTTTGCATAATCTTTCTATAAAATGAATATTACCTTACCCAATATCACTCCCATTTTTACCTGTTCATCATCAGAAATGTTGTTATTATCACCTTTTGTAATAAATACATTTTCATATTTTTCTATAATTCTATGAGTAATTAAGCAATCTTCCTTTGATTTAAAGGTAATAATATCTCCTATTTCATAATCTTTTTGTTTTTTTATAACTATATAATCATCTTTTTTTATAGTTGGAAACATACTATTTGACGATACTTTTAAAATTGTTATTCCGAATAAACTTGTATTGTCTTTAATAATGCAAAATTTTAGAAATAAAATTAAGATTAAAAAAATTATAAATAATATAAAGATTAAATTGCTTTTTTTACTTTTCTTCATCTAATCATCCTAACTTGCTTGAGGTATAGTTTGAACACCTTCTACTAATACATCAAATGTGTATTCTTGAATTTCTTTTCCATTTTGTGTATCTATTTTGTCATTAGTTAGTATCTCTGCTCCTGTTCCAGTTTCATATGGCCATTCCCAATGAATATTAAATACTTTTTCCTTTTGTTCTTCATCTGCTAATATTGTTCCTTTTAATGCACTTTCCATATCTTTAAGATTCTGAAACTTAGTATCTTGATATGTAAATACTAAATTTTGTGGCTTATTACTTTCATTTAAAAATGTAATTTTATAATCTATACCTACTTCTGCTCCAGTTGCATCTAATTTAATTTCAAAATCTCCTGAAGTACCTGGTGCTATCTTATTATCTATTAAAGTGCTATTATCTATTGTTGAACTTAAATTTATCGTTTGTATTTTACTTTCACTTTCGTTTACTTTAAAATTCCATTTTGCAACATTTGCAACTCCTTTTCCATTAACTTCTGTTACATATTTTGAAAAAGTTTGTCCTCCAAAAAATGTTGCTACTAATACTACTAAACTTAATACAATAAGTATTACTTTTTTCTTTTTACTCAATAACATTCCTCCATTCATATTTTTTTGTTTTGTGGATTTTTAGATTTTTTGAATCTTTTAGAATCTTTAGAAATAAATTTTCGAATAAATTTAAATTAGATTTTAATTTTTTAAATTATTGAAAAATATGAAAATGTATTTTCATTATAAAGACGAAAAGAAGATTTGTCAACATTTTTTTGCAAAAACTCATCGCAAAATTCGACAAATCAACCTTAATCTCTTCATACTCTAAGGAACAAAAAATACATTTATTTTTTATTTACCGCTATTATTCCTCCTAATATTCCAAATACTATAGACAAGACAATCATAATAATTGATGCAATATTTAAAGTAAAATGTCCATTTATTATACTTGATATTAAATAAATAGCTATTATATATATAAATCCAACACCTGCACCATTTACTAATCCATTTTTTTGAATTTTTGCATTTCCTATTGTACTTCCTATAAATATACTAATAGCTGTAATCATTATTATTACTGGTGTAATGGTATCTTCACTTATATTTGTATATGTTAAAATTACTGCAAATATTAAACATGCAATTATTGTTGTGCAAATTGAAATTAAAACTCCTTTTGCTATACCTTTTAGATTTTCATTTCCTGTATTTTGAACAGGTTCCATATTATCCCCTCCTAATCTTTGTTTATACATTTTATTATGGAAGTTTAATAATAGAACTTTAATAGATAAAAATTATTTTTTTAATTATAAATATTTTATTTTTTAATATAGAAGAAATGTATCAAAGCTACATTAGCAGGGCTCACGTTGGTCTTTTTAAAGGTCACCTTTCTTTTTGTATACGGAAAAATCTATATAGTTTCAAGATAAAAGTCGATTTTTTTAATTCAATAACAAAAAATCGACCTATTACAGTCGATTTTTTATACATTGTTCATATTTGGTGCTCCCTCAAGGATTCGAACCTTGGACCCACCGGTTATGAGCCGGTTGCTCTGACCAACTGAGCTAAGGGAGCATTTCCTTAACGCTTAATCATTATACATTCTATAATTAAGTTTGTCAATACTTTTTTTAATTTTTTTGAATTTTTTAATTTCTTTAAATTTTATTTTTTTGTCAGGTCACTGTTCAGAGCAAAAAGACTCATTCTCCCTTTCAACAAAAAGGGAAAAATGAGTCCGTCCCTAAAATCCATTAATTTTCACTCTTACCTTCTGGAAGTGCTGGATAATCTAATACTACTCTTATCTTCATAATATATTTTATAGTTCTAACAAATTTACTATTTTTAATTCTTTGCCATAAAGATGGTTTTTCTTCAAATGTTGTTTGAGCTAAATATTCTTCTTTTGCTTTAGCTACATCTTCAGCATTTGCAACTTGTACATTTTCTTGTTTTACTTCTTCTACTTTTTGTAACTGTGGTTGTTGTACCTCTTGTACTCTCTGTACAGCTTGCTCAACTGGAACATTTTGAACTGCTTCTTGTGCATCTTCTTCTGTTACGGCTATTGGTGTTGGGATAGATTTCAATGCATCAGCTACTTCTATTCCAATATAACTTAAAGCTTTTGATCTATCTTCTATTCTTTCCATATCTATTTCAATATGTAAATTAGATTCCAAATTATTTATTCTAGCATGAAGTAATTTCATTGCATCTTGATAGTTTTGTGATTTATCTGATTTAGCTTTTCCAACAATATTTAAAGTTTCTATAATATCCTCTGGAAAACTTCCTTCTGCATTTTTTACTTGTTCTTTCCAGTCTTTTTCTTTATTAGTTGCACTTTCTACCAATTCTTTTAAATTTCCTGCTAAAGCAATATTTTCTTCTCTTTGGCGAATAAGTTCCTCTATTTTTTTAGTATTTTCTTCAAATTGATTTGTTGCAAATTCTACTAATCCATATGCTGCTCTATATACACTACTTGGAAAGTTCTTCTTTTTAGGATACTCATTTAAATATGTTTTAATAGACTCTACTAAATCTTTAAAATATGTATCTTCTTCTAGTTGTACTATTTGTTTTTTGCTCTTTGGATTTATTAGTTTTTGAACTTTATCTATATTTGATAATATTTTCTCTTCCGTGATTACCATTCTCACGTTTACTATGCCAGTTTTAGACATTGTAAACTACCTCCTTATCCTACGCTTAAATGCTTTCTTGTATTTCATTTATAATTATACATTATGTAACAAAAAACTACAATGCTATTTTAGTTTTTTTTGTTTACATTTTAGTTACAAGAATATTACATTTTTGTTACATTTTTATTGTACTTTTTGTAATCTCTGTTTTTCCCTTACTTTTTAATTTTTTTACATTACAGTTTTTATTTCCTCATGTCTTTTTATTTTTTGAGTTGTTGTTTTTATTAATTCTTTTTCTGTTACAATAATATCTCGTACATACTTATAAGCAGGCATTTGTTTATTTATTTTTTTAACTTCATTCCAAATAATTTCTTTTATTTCATCTTCATTTTGTTTATTATATAATTCTTTAATAATTTCTGCATCATAAACTATTTTAGCACAAATTTTATAATCGCCATCATCTTCTGGTCTACCATAAACAAAACTTTCTTTTACACCTTCTATTTTATTTATCAAAGCTTCTAATTCTTCTGGGTAAATATTTTTACCATTTTTAAGAACTATAACAAATTTCTTTCTTCCTGTTATAAAAATATACCCATCTTTATCAATTTTTGCTAAATCTCCAGTATGTAACCAACCATCTGGTTCTATTGTTTCTTTAGTTGCTTCTTCATTTTGATAATATCCAAGCATAACTGTTGGTCCTTTTGCCATAAGTTCTCCTATACCTTCTTTATTTGGATTATCTATTTTTACTTCCATACTTGGAAATGCTTTACCTATTGAACCTAATCTTTGATATTTATCATCTTCTGCTGCAACAACAGGTGAAGTTTCTGTTAAACCATAACCTTGATATATAGTAAATCCTAAATCCTGAAAACCTTTTTCATATTCTGGATCTAATGCTGCTCCTCCTGCTACAAATAATCTTAATTTTGTTCCTACTGCTTCATGAACTTCTTTAAATAGTTTTTGTCTTAAATCTATTCCAAATTTTCTTAAGAAATTACTAATTTTAACTCCTTTTTGAACTTTTTCCCATTTTCCTTTTTTCTCTATTCCTTTTTTCACTTTTCTATACATTCCTTCAAAAAGTGCTGGAACAGAAATCATTGCAGTAATATCAAATTCTTTTATATTATCTCCAATATGACGTATTCCATCACAAAATACTATTGCACATCCACAAGAAATTGGATATAAAAATCCAACTGTTGATTCAAATGTATGATGTAATGGTAAAAATGATAACATTCTATCTTCTGGAACTAATTTTATTACTGATGTTATATCAAATAAATTACTTACAATATTTTTATGTGATAACATAACTGCTTTAGACATTGCTGTTGTTCCAGATGTAAATAGCATTATTCCCATAACATCTGGGTCTATTTTTGCATCTATAAATCTTCTATCACCATTTTTAACTAATTCTTCTCCTTCTTCAATTAGTTGTTTAAAAGAATATATATCATTTTCATTTTTTTCAGAATTCATTGATATAAAATATTGGATTTTTGTATTATGTTTTTCTTTAATTTTGTTCATTATTTCTGTATATTTATTTGTATAAAATATTGCTTCAACTTCTGAACGTAAAATTAAACTTTCTATTTCATTTTCTGGTAATGCTTTATCTAATGGAACTACTATTCCTGTACCTGTAACAACTGCTAAATAACTAACAGCCCATTCATAACAATTTTCTCCAATAACAGCAATTCTTTTATCTTTTAATCCCATATCTATCAATTTAGTACCAAGCTTTGTTACTTGTTCTCTAAATTCTCTATGTGTTATTTCTCTTAATTTACCTGGCTTGTCTGTTCTAAATAAATATGCTGGTCTATCACCATATTTTTCTCCTGATTTATTTAACATATCTTTTATATCTGTATATTTTTCAACTTTATATATAGGCTCTCTCATAATCAATTCCCCTTATTTTTATATTTTTAATCCTTCAATTACAGTATTTTCAAATTCTCTGTATAATTTCATTATGTCTATTTCATCTCTATTTCTTAATTTATATACTAAACAGGATGCAATTAGACCATAAATTTCTGAAGCTATTACTTTAGGATTTCCTTTTTTTATTTGATTACATTCTATTCCTTCTTTTACTATTTCTTCAATTTTATTTATGTAATCATAAACATGTTTTTGACATTTTTGATTTCTTGCTTCATTTCCATAAAATTGACTAAGCAAAATAGTAATTAAATCTTCATATTTCATTACTATTTTTATTTGTATTAAAACTATAGCTTTTAGTTTGTCTATATAATTTTGGAATTTTGATGTTTTTATTTCTATACTGTTTTGTAATAGTTTCATACCTTCTTCAATTAAAAAATTAAAAATTTCTTCTTTGCTTGAAAAATGATAATATAATGTTCCCTTTGCAACTCCTACAGTTGCTGTAATTTCTTCTATACTTGTTGCATCATATCCTTTTTCTGCAAATAACTTCATTGAAGTTTCAAATATCTTTCTTTTGGTTTTATTCATTTTTTGAATCCTTTCCAATAGAATAATAACAGTCTTATTATATATTTTATTGTTTAAGATTTCAATAGTTTTTAAAGTTTTTGTACAGTTTATTCGAATTTTGAGTTGAACCTTGGACATACTCTTTAAAGTTCAAACTTATTAAAGAAACTTTTTTAAAAAACTTTACTTTTTTTTAATGTTAATATAAAATAACTTTAATAAATTCGAAAGAAAATGGAAATACTAAAACAAAAAATGGAGGAATAACCAATGAAGAAAAAAAATGAATTAAATTATAAAGATTTAAAATTCACATGTGATGAAAGTTTATTAAATTTTGACACAACTGCAGAACTTGAACCAATTCAATCTGGAATAGGTCAAGATAGAGGAATAAAAGCTTTAGAATTTGGTGTTCAAGTTGATGTAAAAGGTTATAACATATACATTGAAGGGCCAAGTGGTGTTGGAAAAACAATGTATACTAAAAATTACCTAAATAAAATTTCTAGCAAGAAGAAAGTCCCTTCTGACTGGTGTTATATCTATAATTTTGATAATCCAAATGAACCAATTGCAGTTTCTTTACCTGCAGGACAAGGAAAAGAATTCAAAGATGCAATGGATGGATTTATTAAAGAAATTAAAAAAGATATCAAAAAAACTTTTAATGCAGATGATTTTGAAAAAGAAAAAGCTTTAATTAAACAAGAATTTGAAGAAAAACGAAGTGCTCTTTTAAATAAATTAAATGAAGATGCTTCTAAATATAATTTTCATGTAAAAGCCTCTCAAAATGGTATATATATGATGCCTATTGTAGATGGAAGAATTATTGAAGAAGAAGAATTTGATAAATTAGATAATGAAACTAAGCAAAATTATGAAGATAATTCTGCTATTGTTCAAGAACAAATTATGAATGTAATAGGTCAAATTAAGGAAATTGAACGTGCCTCTGATAAAAGAATTTCTGAATGGCAATCAAATATTGCTCTTTTAACAATAAATGTTCATATAAATTATCTAAAATCAAAATATAAAAGAAATAAAAAAATAAATAAATTCTTAAATGATGTAAAACAAGATGTTCTAAAAAATGTATCTTATTTTCTAGAAGAAGATAATAAAAATAATCAACAACAACAAATGTCAATGAATCCTGCTATGAGAAAGACTGACCCTTCTTTAAATTATAGAGTAAATTTATTTGTGGATAATTCTCAACGTGAAGGTGCTCCAGTTATTATGGATTCTAATTATTCTTATAATAATATTTTTGGTTTTCTTGAATATGAAAATTATTATGGAACTTTAAAAACTGATCACACAATGTTAAAACCAGGACTATTACATTTAGCAAATGGTGGATATATTATATTTCAAGCAAAAGATTTATTATCTAATCCTGCTTGTTATGAGGCTTTAAAAAAAGCCTTAAGAATAAAAGAAATTGCAATAGAACATGCTAATGAACAAAGAGCTTCGATGGTAATGATTTCTTTAAAACCTGAGCCTATTCCTTTAAATTTAAAAGTAATTTTAATTGGAAATAGTTCAATTTATCAAACACTACTTTCAATGGATTCTGATTTTAGAAAGTTATTTAAAATAAAAGTTGAATTTGAAGATGATGCACCTATAACAAAAGAAAATTTAAATAAACTTGCTTGCATTGTTCATGGATTTTGTGAACATGCAGAACTTCCTCACCTAGATAAAAAAGCTATGGCAAGGTTAATTGAATATGCTTCGAAACTTGCTGGAAGTCATTCTAAAATTTCTACTAGATTTGACGATTTAATACAGATTGTTGGAGAAGCTGCTACATGGGCAAAAATTGCTAAATCTAAAATTATTACAGAAGGTTTTATAACTAAAGCCTTAGAAGAACAAATAAATCGTGTTAAAAAATATGATGCAAAATATATGGAAATGATTGAAAATCATTCATTACTAATTGATACTTCAGGTTATGAAGTAGGTACTTTAAATGGTTTAACTATTATGACAATTGGAGATTATACTTTTGGAAAACCTGCTAAAATAACTGTTAATACTTATACTGGAAAAAATGGCGTTGTAAATATTGAAAGAGAAGTTGAAATTTCTGGCCCTTCTCATTCTAAAGGTGTTTTAATTTTAACTGGATACTTAGGAGAAATGTTTGCACAAGATATTCCACTTTGTTTAACTGCAAGTATTTGTTTTGAACAATTATATAATGGAGTTGATGGAGATAGTGCTTCTAGTACAGAACTATATGGATTGCTTTCTAGTCTTTCTGGTATTCCAATTAACCAAGCAATAGCTGTTACAGGTTCTGTAAATCAAAAAGGACAAATTCAACCAATTGGCGGTGTAAATGAAAAAATAGAAGGTTATTTTCAAATTTGTAAAATGAGAGGTTTAACAGGTGAACATGGTGTAATGATTCCTGTTCAAAATGTTGATAATCTACAACTTTCTGATGAAATTATTGAAGCTGTTAAAAATAAATTATTCCACATCTATTCAGTTTCTACTATTGAAGAAGGTATTGAAGTTTTAACTGGCGTTCCTGCTGGTAAAAAAGATTCTACTGGCCACTTCCCTGCTGGTACTGTTAATTATTTAGTTTATGAGAAATTGAAAAAATATGCAGAAATTGATGGAAATAAATAAATGCTTAAAGCCATTCTAAAGATAAAATAAAAGAAGTTCTCAATATCATAAATTTGAGAACCTCTTTTATTTTATCTTAAAAAAATCTTCAAACATTTATTAACTCTGAAATCTTTTAAATGTATAACTTTTTTAAGAGTATTATTCTACATTGGTCAGAAAAATATAATTTAAAAGCATTTTTTAAAAAATATTTTGCAATGTTACTTTATATTTTCTTTCAATATGTTCAAGTACAAAAATTGTTTCATCTATTTTACTTACTCCCTCACCATATTCCTCTCCTTCTAAATAACTTTCTATTGCAATTAAATTTGTTTCTGCTTTTTCTAATTCATTGTGTTCTATATAATATGCTAACAAATTATAAAATTTATGCCACTTTTCATCTACTTCATTTACTTTTTTTAATGTATATTCTTTGTCTACATTTTCTATATCTTTTAAAATATCTTTTCTTAAATCTTTTAAACTTTCTGTTATTACATCAACTGAATTAGTTGTATATTTTTGTGTTAAAATATTTCCTATTATAATTAAAATAAGAATAATTATACAAATTATTAACTCTTTTTTCATTAGCCTTTATTCCCCTTTCTTTTGACAGAATATTTTGCCTTTACCATCTAAAGTAGCAATAAGGGCTTCTTCTGGTTTGATATTCATTTTTGATAATTCTTTTTCTAACCATTGATAATCTTTTCCTAAAGTATCTAAATTTTTTTGCATGATTTTTCCATCTACTACTAAATCATATGTTATTCCTTCATATTCTGGATATATATTAAAATCTTCTGGAATTGTATTTCTTTTTTCTGGTTTTTGTATTACTGTTACTTGTCCACTTGTTTCTAAAATCGCGTATTCTACATCAGATATATTTACTATATTATTTCCTCTTAATCTTTCTTGTAATTCATTTATTGTAAATCTTTCTTTTCTTAATGCATTTTCGTCAATTTTACCTCTATATATTAAAATTCTAGGTTTTCCACATATTATTTCTCTTGCTTTTATGCTTTTTAAATTTAAAATTGAAATTATTAAATGCATCAATAATAATCCTAAAATTGGAATAATTCCATTAAAAATAGGAATTCCAATATCTGCCATTGGTACAGTTGATAAGTCTGCTATCATTATAGATATTGCAAGTTCAAAAGGTTGTAATTGTCCTATTTCTCTTTTTCCCATTAGTCGCATTACTATTAAAACAAAAATATATAAAATTACTGCTCTAAAAAATGTTATAAGCATCTAAATCAACCTTTCTTTTTTAAAATTTCTTTTTTCTATTTTTTACAAAATCTCCTTTTTTTATGCAATTATATTTGAATATTTTTATTTAATTTGTAAATAATAAAATTAGACTTTAGTTTTTTTTAGCTTAAAAAAATGAAAACCAAGGAGGTTAACAAAATGTCTAATACAGAATCAAATGTAAAAACAGGAAGTTCTACAGTTATGCAAGTTGTTGGAAGATTTATAGGTGCTGCTGTTGTATTAGCTATAACTGCTTTCTTTACACCTGGTTTTACTATCAATAATATTTGGACATTAGCATTAGCTGCTGTAGTTTTAACTGCTATAGATTATCTAGTTGTAAAATTTACAGGTTTACATGCAAGTCCATTTGGTAAAGGATTTGTAGGATTTGCACTAGCTGCAATTACATTATATGTAACTCAATTCTTTGTAGCAGGATATTCTATTTCATGGATGGCAGCAATTATTGGTGCTTTAATATATGGTGTTATTGATTACTTTTTACCAGGAAAACAAGCTATGTAGCTTTCCAAAAAAAGAATGGTAGATTTTTCCACCATTCTTTTTTATTATATAGTAAACAATATGAAACTTTAAGTTACGCGAGCTTAAAATGAAAATAAATAATATTTTATTTTCAAAAAAAAATTATATCTCTAAAACTACTTAATATGTTTCTATACTTTTGTTATTTTTTTAAATATTAAAAAAATAAAATAATTTTGTTTTTGTAACAACTCTATACTTTTTGAACTACTTGTAATGGATTTCCACCTTTACATATACTGTTTGCTGGTATTACTCCTCTTACTGAAGTTAGCGGATAGATATTTGAATTTCTTCCTACTATACTTCCTGGATTTAATACTGTTCCACACCCTACTTCTACATTATCTCCTAACATCGCTCCTACTTTTTTTATCCCTGTTTCTATTTGTTCTCTTCCATTTTTTATAACTACTAATTTTTTATCAGATTTTACATTTGATGTTATTGAACCTGCTCCCATATGTGCTTTGTAACCTAATATTGAATCTCCTACATAATTATAATGTGGTACTTGAACATTATTAAATAATATTACATTTTTTAGTTCTGTTGAATTTCCAACTACTGCATTTTTTCCTATAATTGCTTTTCCTCTAATAAATGCACAATGTCTAATTTCTGCACCTTCATCAATTATTACAGGTCCTGTGATTGATGCTGTTTTTGCAACAATTGCTGATTTTGCAATCCAAATATTTTCTCCTTTTTTTTCGAAAACTTCTGGATCTAATGTATTTCCAAGTTCTATTATAAATTCTGAAATTTTAGATAAAACTTCCCATGGATATATTGCATTTTCAAAAATATCTTTTGCAATTGTTTGATTTAAATCAAATAAATTTTGTATTTTGCATTCTTCCATTTTTAATTTTTTCCTTTCCTATTTTATTTATATGATTTACAGCTTTACTTTACTAGAATTTTCAAAGATTTTTCTATATAAACTTTAAATAATTATATTAAAATATATCTTCAAGTTTTCTATTTATAGCTTTAAATTATAATGATTTATTATATAACTACTTAAATTCATATGTATAATATTTTCTTTTTAATTAGCTCGCATTTACTAACACATTTTTATTTCTTTCCCAGAACTTTTCGTATAATTCTTTTGCTGTTTTTGGACTATCTACACCTTCTTTATTTTTTACAGGTGCAAAATCATCTTCTCTTTTTCCTCTTAGAATTGCAATGTCATCAAAAAATTCAAAGGCATCAAAAATAAAAGCTTCAAATTTATATGAATTAGGTTCTAGCGGGATTACTTCTTTTCCATCTTCATCTAAATATGAATTTTTCTTTATTGCATAATGATATATTAAAGGTTCTTTACTTACTTTCTCTATTGCATCTATTGTAAATAAATTACACATTATATGTGATTCTCCATATTTTAATTCACCATTTGAATCTACCTCTTCTGCCATTTTTTCTGGTAATTCTGAATATTCTATAACTTTTGGATGGTTATTCATTTTACAAAAAACTCCTACTTTTTCGTGTGGATTTGCTTTTACTACAGATTTTGATGCAACTTCTACATTTTTATCAATTGCCATACCAAGTAAAGTAGTATCACACATCTTTAATAATACATTATCGACACCACCTATGAAAATCCATTTTATTCCTCTTTCTTTCATATCTGCTAAAGCTCCTGATGTCCTTAATGATGTAAAAACTCCTCCATTACCGTCTGATGCTTCTTTTATAAAACCATTTTTATCAATCATTAACTTTCCATTCATATCTAATATTGGCAATTCTCCTTGCTTGAATAATATTACATTATCTTTGTCATATCCAAAATAATTATGTTTTTCCAAAAAGTTATATGTTTCATCATTGTTTTCTCTACTTGTCATTATATACCATGGAATTATAACATCATATTTATTATTTGCTTCTTTTAAATTTTCTGCTAATATTTCAAAT
The DNA here is from genome assembly GCA_904384245.1 of uncultured Clostridia bacterium. Classification (GTDB taxonomy): domain Bacteria; phylum Bacillota; class Clostridia; order TANB77; family CAG-508; genus CAG-269. The sequence goes on along the minus strand of CAJFJM010000001.1, from coordinate 60,619 downwards.
AAATATTTTCCCTTTCCATATACATCTAATTTAAATGTACCTTTAGGTCCTGGATGTTCAAGTCTTGTTCCTTGACCACCTGCCATTGTGACTACTGCATATTGCGATTTTTTTATAACATTTTCTGCTAAATCATCAAGTCTTTCTTTCTCAATTGGATTTATTTTTTCTTTGTCTAAATATTTTATTGCTTCTATTTTATTTTCTTTTATTTCTATTTCTTTTCTTGTAGTTTCATATAATTCCACTATTTGATGTAAATCAATATTTTTTATTTGTTCTACTAATTTTCTTTTACTTTCATCATCTAATTTATCCATCCATTTAATAATATGTTCTTGATGATATTCCTCTAAAAGTTTTATTACATCTTGCATTTTATCCATCGCTTTCATTCCCTTCGTCATTTCATTAGATTTTAAATTCGTTTACTCTAATATTTTATTCTGTTTTTATTTTTTTGCTATAAATAAATTAACATTATATGTATATTATCTTAACAATTTGCATATTATTTTCCGTATACAATAACAAAAGCTACTCATAAAATTTTACATGAAGCATACTAGTTTTAGTTGTAGCTTTTCTTATACACTATAACAAATGTATTTTATCACAAATTTTATTTTTTAGCAAATTTTTTTATTAAACTTGTCATAAGCAAAAATAAAACTTAATATACATTTATTAAGTTATTAGTACAAACATTTTCTTGAATCTAAAGGAGGGTATTATAGATGGAAAATACAAAATTATATCAAGACATCGCAAAAAGAACAGATGGGGATATCTATGTAGGAGTGGTGGGGCCTGTAAGAACTGGTAAATCTACATTTATCAAGAAATTTATGGATTTACTTGTTATTCCTAACATTGATAATGAGTACAAAAAAAATCGTGCTAAAGATGAATTACCTCAAAGTGCTGGTGGTAAAACAATAATGACAACTGAGCCAAAATTTGTACCTAATGAGGCTATTGAAATTACTTTAAATAATCAACTTAAATTTAAAACTAGACTTGTTGATTGTGTTGGATATTTGGTTGACAATGCTATTGGATATTTAGAAGATGATATGCCTAGAATGGTAAAAACACCTTGGTCTGATGATGAAATTCCTTTTGAAAAAGCTGCTGAAATTGGCACAAAGAAAGTAATTGAGGAACATTCTACAATAGGTATTCTTGTTACAACAGATGGAAGTATTACAGATATTCCAAGAGAAGATTATATTAAAGCTGAAGAAAGAGTAGTTACAGAATTAAAAGCTATAAATAAGCCTTTTGTAATTTTGCTAAACTCTGCTGAACCTAACTCTGATTATACTCAAGAATTAGCTACTAAGTTATCACAAAAATATAATAATAGTGTTATTCCTATAAATTGTGCAAATTTAAATTTAGATGATATTAACAATATATTTTCTAAAGTTCTATATGAATTTCCTGTAAACAGAATAGCTATTAAATTACCTAGATGGATAGATGGTCTTTCTACATCACATCCATTAAAAAAACAATTACTAGATGAAATTAAAAAAGCTTTTTCTGATGTACTAGTTTTAAAAGATATTTCTACTTGCACTTCTTCTATTTCTTCTACAGATATAATAAGTAAAACTAATTTAGAAAATATTCAATTAGGTACTGGAAATGTAAATATAAAAATTGAACTTAAAGAAGAACTTTTCTACAAAATCTTGTCAGAAATAACTGGAGTTCAAATAGATAATGAAGGTGATTTATTTAGTATAATTTCTACATTATCTAGTACAAAACAAAAATATGATAAAATTGCATATGCATTAGAAGAAGTTAATGCAAAAGGTTATGGTATAGTTACTCCTTCCATTGATGAACTAGTACTTGAAGAACCAGAAATGGTAAAACAGGGTTCTCGATTTGGAGTAAAACTAAAAGCAACTGCACCATCAATACATATGATAAAAACAAATGTAACAACTGAAGTATCTCCTATTGTTGGTTCAGAAAAACAATCTGAAGAATTAGTAAATTATTTGCTTTCTGGCTTTGAAAATGACCCTAAACAAATTTGGGAATCAAACATTTTTGGAAAAAGCTTACATGAACTTGTTAACGAAGGACTTCAAGCAAAACTTTCTAAAATGCCAGAAGATGCTCAAATTAAATTGCAAGAAACTTTAGAAAGAATTGTCAATGAAGGTAGTGGCGGATTGATTTGCATAATTTTGTGAACAACAAAAATAAAAAGCAAAAAATCCAGCTCAATAAGAGCTGGATTTTTTACTTTTTGAAGTTCTTACTTTAAACTCCATTTTAAAATCAACTTTCTTTATAATTTTCATACTTTTAAAATAAAAAAACAAACAAACTCATATTCACCTATATCTGCTATTCTAGGGTCTATAATTTTTTTCCCCTTAAAATCTGTTCTTTTTGGATATTCATCTCTAAACTTATGTGACCAACTGTTGTGGGAATCTTCTCTCATAAAATGATAATCATAATCTTCTTTTTGAACAAATAGTGCTATTTTCCACTCTCTTTTACGACATTTTGTATTATATTTAGCTTTTCTTATCTTTATACCTAAACATTTCATGTCACAAAAAAGCCGTTCAAATAATTCCTCATTAGTATAGCTTTCTTGTTCACCAGAAAATCCTGAAAATTCCCCTACATAGTTAATCGGCTCTGGATAATTTATTGCATAATCATAACAACTACATTCCAGATTCCAATCCATTGGTTTAAATCCGTCTATTCTTTTTATTTTCCGCATTTACATTCCTCCTAAAGAAAGTTTTTAAATTTATTTACTATATATAATATTATCATAGTTTGTGATATTATGTCAATATTGTTTTGACTGTTTTATCAACCATTATTCATGTTAAAGCTTATTTTATAAGCTAAAATATTATAGGATAACAATCAAAATCAACATTATATTTGTAATAATATTATTCATGTAAATTTTTTCTTCTTAGTTGTCCACAAGCTGCATCTATATCTGAACCTAGTTCTCTTCTAATTGTTGCAACAATTCCATGTTCATTTAAATAATCTCTAAATTTTATTATATTTTCATTTGAACTTTTTGTAAATTCACCATTTTCTATTTTATTTATTGGTATTAAATTAACATGGCATAACATTCCTTTTAATAATTTTACTAATCTTTTAGCATCTTCTAAATTATCATTATTTTCTTTTGCCAATGCATATTCAAAAGAAATTCTACGATTAGTTTTTTCTATGTAATCCTTACATGCCTGTAACAATTCTTCTATATGATATGTATTATTAACTGGCATCATTTTGCTTCTCTGCTCGTTTGTTGTTGCATGTAAAGATATAGATAATGTACATTGTATATTTTCTTCTGCTAATTTATATATTTTAGGAACTAATCCACTTGTAGAAATACTAATATGTCTTGCTCCTATATTTAAACATTTTGGATTATTTATCAAATGTATAGCTTTTACTACATTATCATAATTATCTAATGGTTCACCTATTCCCATAAATACTACATTTGAAATACGGATATTCTCATCTCTTTCTACTGCCATTATTTGTTCCAAAATCTCACCTGTAGTTAAATTTCTTACAAATGGTATCCCTGTAGATGCACAAAATTTACAACCCATTTTACAACCAACCTGTGATGAAACACATAAACTATATCCATGATGATATTGCATTAAAACTGTCTCTATGGCATTTCCGTCTAATAAATCAAACAAATATTTTTTAGTACCATCTGAAGCTACTTGTTTCTTTAAAATCTTAAATTGTTTGATTTCATATATTTCTTTCAATTTGTTTCTTAAATCAATTGATAAATTTGTCATATCATCAAATGATAAAACCTTGTCTTCATATAGCCATTTAAAAATCTGCTCTGCTCTAAATGGCTTTTCTCCAAGATTTTTCACTTCTTCTTTTAATTCTTCTAATGTATAATCCTTTATATTTTTCATTTTTTAATTCATTCCTTTCCAAACGCACAAATTTGGTTTTTTAAGATTTAAATTTTGGCAAGGAAAATTATATTTAAAAAGTAAAGACATACTCATACATTGTATGTAACCACGTTTTAAATAAAATTTAACACAGTCAAAATTATAATTATTTTTTAACCTTCTCCATTACTCATTTATTTTTCGTATTAGTTAAAAACTACTCTTTGTTCTATATTCGAATTTTTAAGGTGTATCCTTAAAAAGTATCTCAAAAAAGCAGTGAAAGCTGACAGCTGAAAGCCACTCATAGCAAAATCGTGAACAAAATGGCATGTCCCTAACGTTCATCTCAAAAAGTATAAATACTAACAGCTAAAAGCCACTCCTAGTAAGAACGGAAACAAAATGGCGTGTCCCTATCGTTCACTTTATTTCTTTGGGAATTATTATATTTTTTGGTCTTTTTACCTGAATTATAGATTGAAACTCTTCTATTATCTTATAATCCTTTCCCCAAAAAAACATCAACAATTTTCTTCTTATTTTATCAAATTTTGTATCTTTTACTAATATAAGTCCTGTTTTATTATTTGACATATATTATCACCTAAATTTCTTTTTAAATTCTAACTAAGTAAATCCATCTAATATTTTAGTTTTCTGAGAAAATGGCGCGTCTCTATTATCCGATTCGGATAAAACAGCCTGTCCCCATTATCCGATTCGGACGAAATGGCGTGTCCCCATTATCCGAGGAAAATCAAACATGGAATTTCCTTATTATTACTTCTTTTACATCTCTTGCACATAATAATATTGTTATTAAAAAATTTAGAATTGATATTCCTACTGCTATATAACTTAATACATTTTGATATATAAATTTCTCATAAATAAAATATAATGGTAATAAACTAAATATACATATAATTAACTGATATATTGCATATCTTATGTATTTTCTATGACTTACTATTGTTAAAATAAGCATTGTTACATTTGCTATTATTAAAATAATTGGAATAGCTATTTCTAATGACCAACCTTTAAATCCTATTCTATAATCTATAAATGTTGTTAATATTGATATTGCAATTGTTTGAATCATAACATGTGCTGCTATATTTGTATTTTTATTTATTGAATATAATACTGTAAGCCATGTATAAATTATACCACTATTTGCTAAAGCTGCCCAGTGTATTTCTGGAGTTGTTAATTTGTTAATTATAACTAATAATATTGCTATAATTATTGAAACTATGAGCAAACTTTTTATTATTAAATTACTTTTTTTACTACTTAATTTTTGTGGATATAACATCTAAAACACCATTACTTTCTATTTTTACTGGAATACCTTTTCCTTGTAAAAATTCAAAAAATCTTTTTTCTATTTTTGCATCATCTAATATAGATGTAAATGTAAAAACTATTTTGTTTTCAAATGAACATGCTGAACATTTTATTTTTTCTACTGGCTCTGGAGCAATTAGCATTAAAAATTCCTCTATATAGTCTTTGTATTTTCCTATTATACCTATTCTTCCTATATTAGAAAATGTTGTTGTTGTATATTTTCTTATTTCTATATAACTTAATCTTACTATTGGCTTTTTTAGGAATAGTGGTATTGTTTTTATAAATGGATTTATTCCTAGTTTTACATTATTTGACATTGTGTTTTGAATTTCTTCTTGTGTTAATTTTTTCTTAAATTCTTGTTTTACAAATTCTAATATTTTTTCAAAATCTGTTAAATTGTCTTTTTTCATTTCTGCTTCCACTGTCATATATGAAAAGAAATTAGAAATTGTATTAGATGGGAAATATTTTTTTAAGTTTATTGGTATACATACTTTAATTGGTCTTTTTCCTTTGTGTTTTAAATAATTTTCAGTATATATACTATATATTAAAACAGCTGTTAAATATTGAGTAATAGTTGCATCATTTTTTTTGCATTCTTCTTTTAGTTTATCTAGTTCTATTATTTCATGAATTGCAGAAATTGCTCCTAATTTTATTTTTTTTCCATATAATTTATATGCTTTTTTAGATTGAATATGATTTTTAGATTTTTTATCATAATTTTTTATATAACTATCTTCTGAAGATATATCTACTTTTCTTATTTTTCTTAATTCTTCTTGAAAAACTTCTGGATAAGATAGTTCTAGATAATCATATATTATTTCTCTAAAAAATACTACTCCACTATTTCCGTCTGTTAAAGAATGAAAAATGTCTATGTTAATTTTACAGTTAAAATATGTTACTTTAAATAAATATTGATTATTTTTATTAGGATCTATATATTTACATGGATATTCTTGTTCTTGTTCTATTATTGGTTCTTTTGGATTATATTCAAAATAGTTCCAAAAAAATCCTTCTTTCATCCTTACTTTAAAATATTTATATTTATTTAAAGCAATTTTTACTGCTTCTTTTAAAATATTTGCATTTACTTTTTCTTTTAGTACTACAGATAATCTAAATACTGTACTGTACTTTTTTCCAGCTGATATGGGAAAGATTTTAGCTGAATTATCTAATCTTCTCCATTCTAATTTTTTATCCATTGTTTATTTTTCCTTATTTTTATTTAGGTTTTTTGTTTATGGTTTTACCTATAAACCTAAGAAAAGGGATTTTAAACAAATTCTTCCCAAACTAAATTTGCTAAATCTAATCCTTTTCTTGTTAGAAAAATATTATCCAAATCTATTTTTATTAATTCTTCTTCTACCAATTTGCTTAAACTTTCTCTAAATAAATATATTGGATTTTCGCCAAACTTTTGCTTAAATTCAGATATTGAAACACCTTCTAGCATTCTTAATCCCAGTAACATATATTCTTTTTGCTTTTCTTCTGTTGTTTGTATTTCATGTATTGTTTTTAATCCTTTACTTTCTAATTCAATATACTTAATAATTTTCGCTCTACTAAGTTCTTGATTTTCAATAATCGTTTCTTCTTCTAATTCACTACAGTTAATATTTTTTAATAAATTTTTTATATTAAATTTTTCAAAGTCTGAATATCCTGAATCTATATATTTGTTAAAATCTTCTGTATTTGAAAATCTTATATTTTCAAAATATGAATGTGCTGAAATTCCAAAACCTATATATTCTTTTTGTTTCCAACAATTTACATTATGTTTTGAATAATAATTTTCTTTTGCAAAATTAGATATCTCATATTGGTTAAAACCTGCAAGTTCTAATTTGTTTTTTACATATGAGTATTCCATTCTTTCTAGGTCTTCATCTGGTAATTTTAAATCTCCAGAATCTATTAGTTCTGCAATTTTTGTTCCTTGTTCTACTATTAAAGAATATACAGAAATATGTTCTGGATTTAAATTGATTATATTTTCTACTGTTTCTTTTATATCTTCTATACTTTGATTTGGTAAGCCTATCATTAAATCTATATTTATATTTTTAAAACCTATTTCTCTTGCTAATTTATAGGTTTGAAGAAATTCACTATATGTATGTATTCTTCCTATTTGTTTTAATAGTTTATCTTGTGTAGATTGAAGCCCTATACTTAGCCTATTTATTCCTAAATTATAGTATTGCTCTAATTTTTCTTTTGTTACTGTTCCTGGATTTAATTCTATTGTTATTTCTATAGGCTTTTTTATCAAATTTAAATTTTCTATATTTAATAAGTCTTTCTCATTATTATTTAATAAATCTCTTTCATTATTATCTAATAAATTAGATTTATCTATTTCTATGTTTGAATTATTAAAATTTAATATTTCATTCAATTTATTTATAACTAATTTTATATATTTTACATCTATAATAGAAGGTGTTCCTCCTCCTATATATATTGTAGTTATATTACTTTCTTTTAATATGTCTTTTTGTGATTCTATTTCTAAAAGTAATGCATTTATATATCTTTCTTGGTATAATAATTTATCTGCATATGATACAAAATCACAATAATAACATTTTTTCTTACAAAAAGGAATATGCAAATATATGCCTAACTCTTTTTTCATTATTTTTCTTCTCCTTCTTGTGCTATTTCTATTATTTTTTTTAGTCTATAATTCACTCCTGATTTTCCTACAGGATTTTTTAGCATGTTTCCTAATTCTTCATAAGATATGTCCGGATTTTTTAGTCTTAAATTTGCTATTTCTTTTAAATTATCATTTAGCTTTCCAAATTTACCTTGTTCTTTTAATTTTTTTATTGCTTCAATTTGTTGTACTGCTGCATTTATCGTTTTGTTTAAATTTGCAGTTTCACAATTTACTATTCTATTTACTTTTCCTCTCATTTCTCTTTGAATTCTTATTTCTTCAAATTTTAAAACACCTTTGTTTGCTCCCATTAAAGCAAGTAATCTTGAAATTTCTTCCGCTTCTTTAATATATATTGAATATCTATTTTCTTTTTCTAATATTTTTACTTTAATTCCTTTTTGCTCAATAAGATTTTGTATTTTTTTCATATTTATTATTTGTGAAAAAGTAATTTCTAAATGATAATTTATATCTGGATTATTTACAGATCCAGAACCTAAGAAACAACCTCTTACAAGCGACTTTATTTCTTCTTCGCTTAATTCTAATTTATCAAAATCGTTATTCAATGTTAATGTACTTTCTTCTAAAAAGTCTTGTGATATGTCTTTTAATTTTTGTGATATATCTTTTAATTTAAAACTTATTACAAAAAGATTTCCTTCCATTTCTATATTATGCTCTATTTTTAAATTCTCTAATAATTTAGAAAATCTGTTTATATTATAATCACTTTCTGTTGCAAATCTTAATGTTTTTTTATTTATTATTTTTGTATTATATGTAATAAGATATCCTATTAGCTCATACAAAACTTGAACTTTATTTGATAAATTGTTTATTTTTCCCAATTCCTTTTTTATATCTGATGAAAATGACATTTTTATCCCTTCTTTAATTTTAAAATATTTTATTATATCTTAATATGGCAAGATAAAACTTGCCATTTTCATTTTCTAAGCTCTCGTGATTAACCATTCCTATTTAAAAAACAATATTATTTTCTTTTTATCTATCTTACAACAATTTTCTTACAAAACTCTTGTAATAACAACTCTATCATTATTACATAAATCTTTTTTTACATATGTTTTAGAATATTGATGTTCCTTATTTATTAAATCTATTACATCATCTTTTTGATCATAACCTATTTCTAAACATAAATACCCTCCATATTTTAAATATTCATATGCATTTTTAATAATTTTTCTATAAAAATCTAGTCCATCATATCCTCCATCTAATGCAATATATGGTTCTTTTTGAACCTGTTTATCTAATTTTTTTATTAAATCTTTTTTTATATATGGTGGGTTTGAAACAATTAAATCATACTTTTGATTTTTTAAGTTTTCAAATAAATCAGATTCCAAAAAAGTAATTCTATCTTCTACCTTATGAAATACTGCATTCTTTTTTGCTGTTTTAATTGCTTTATGACTAATATCTATTGCTGTTATTTCAACATCACTAAGGTATTTGGCAAGAGAAACTGCAATAGCTCCACTTCCTGTGCATAAATCTAGTATTTTTTTTACTCTCATTTCTTTTGAAATTTTTATTACCTCTTCTACTAATATTTCTGTATCTTGCCTTGGTATTAAAACATCTCCATTTACAAAAAAGTTTAGTTTCATAAATTCTTTTTGGTGAGTAATATGCTCTATTGGATATCCTTTTTTAAGTTTATCTATACATCTAAAATATTCATTTTGTTTAACCTCTAATAAATTCTCTGTATCATGTACTATTATATATTGTCTAGTTTTATTTAATACATATTGCATAAGTAATCTTGCTTTTAATTTTGGTGTTTCTACATTTGCTACTTTTAACTCAATTACACCTTTTTCTATTGCTTGTCTTATTGTCATATTACTTCACCACCTTTATTATCTTTTTCTATCTTTAAAAAATCCTAAAAGTCCTTTTGCTTGTTTTTCTCCTTTCATTTTTTCTTTGTATTTTGCTAGTCTATCATCAATATTTCCTCTATTTCTTTTATTTACTCTATTATTTCTATAAATGTCTACATCATCTTCGTAATCTTCATCTTCCTCGTCTTCTTCGTCTTCATCTTCATAGTATTTTGGAGATTTATAATTTTTATTTGTTATTTTTTTGAATCTGCTATCATTCCCTTCATCTTCTTCATATTTATTGTCATAATCTTCTTCATCTTCTTCGTCATAACTTTCTTCTAAATCTTCATCATCATCTTCTTCATCTTCTTCATAATTATCTTCATCTTCAGTATCCTCATCTTCTTCATCATATTCTGATTCTTGATATTCTTCTTCATAATCTTCTTCATCTTCATATTCTTCATCTTCGAATTCTTCTTCGTCATCCTCTTCTAGGTCATCTTCTAAATCCTCTTCTGAATTATATTCATCTTCTAAATCTTCATCATCTTCGTTTTCTTCCTCATCATATTGTTCCTCATATTCATATTCATCTTCTTCGTCGTCAATATAATTTTCGTTTTCTTCATCTTCTTTATCTTTCGTATTTTTTAAATCTTCATCATCTACATCATTTGTATAATCTTCTTCATAATCAGAATCTCCAAATATATCTAAATCAATATCAATATCTGTATTGGGTTCTTCTTCCTCTTCAATTTTATATTCTGATAAATCTTTATTGAATTTTTCGCTTACTTCTTTTTGGAATACATCATACAAATTTTTAATTCCTTCTATTCTCCAGTAATTAGAATTTATTACTGTTCCTTGAATCTTCATATGTGTTACTTCTTCTTCAAAATTCTTTTCTTTATCTTCTATATCTTTTAAATATGTTTTATTATATAATTCATTATATGCTTTTTTAGTTGATTTCCCTGCTACTTCTCTTAAAATTAGTTCATATAGATTTTTTATTTGAGCCATATCTACATCAAAATTTTGGCATGCTTCTTTCATCATTTCAGAATGAATTTTTTCTCCATTTATTGCTGTCATTCTTTCATTATCTAAAAAGCCAAAAATATAATTCTTTTCTGCTTCCAAAAAAGAAAATTTTACACTTAAATCTCTGAAAACTTTTTGATATTTTGAAAGTTTTAAAGTATCATTATCTATTTCTGATAAAAGCCTTCTCATTTTATCATAAGAAAGTAAATATCCTTCTGCTTCTTTTTTTGCTATACCTATTCTTGCAATAACAGCTTTTTGAATGACTTCTTTATTAAACTTTACTTTTTCATTTTTTCCATTTTCCATCATTATTTTTATAAGCTCATCTTGCATTTTTGTATCTTCATTTGTCAAAAATAATTTGACCTTTTTTAAATCTGATATATCTATTGCTTGTATTTCTTCTGTTACTTGTTTTATAAAAGATATATGATTTGCTTCTACAACTCTTTTTGTTCTTGAACATTTATTTCTTTCTACTTGTCTATCTGAAAAGCTTTTTAAAGAATCTATAAAATCTTCTTTTAAATTTTGTAATTCTTGTGCATTATTTTCAATGGTGCTCTCTATTTTTTCTAATTTTTTTTCTATTAAAGAAGGGGATTCATCAAGGGCATTAAATAATTTGCCTCTTTCTTCTTCCAGTTTTATATTTATATTACTTAATTTTTCTTGTTTCTTTTGTATCTCTTGTATTTTAGTTGCAACTTCATCAAAACTTTTGATAACTTTTTCTTCTTCGTCTATTATATTTTGGTATTTTTCTAATTCGTCTACCAGTGAAATATAATTTTGATAGTTAGTGCTTAAGTTTTTTTCTTTTTGAAGTCCAAATAAATAATTAAAATATCTCTCTAGTACTATTGCACTCCTTTCATACATGACACAATTCTCCACCCTTCGACTTTTTTTCATATTATACATAAAAAATGCTCAAAATGCAATATTTAAAACGAATTAAAAAAAGTTTGTATACGAATTTTATTTATTCCATATACAAACTTTTTAGCAGTGCACTTAAAAATTTACTTAATTTAATTTTTTATTAAAAATACCCCCCGCCTTAGCCGCAAGATGTCTTGAATTTTTAAGGACCTGTTCCTAAAAACAGGTGGGTGCCTACCAAAATACTCATGGGCTTCTCACAATTCAAACGGTGAGCATGCACGCCATATTTTCGAGATTGGCCCCTCTTCTATGTGTGTTGGTTCTAAAAATTCTGTCTACACGTACTATGCAGGGAAAATTATTAACTTATTATTTTTAACTTCTTCTTTGAAGTTATTTATATTTTAACATATGATATTTTAATTTACAAATAATATTTCTTTTAATTTTTTCTATTTTAATATTATTATATGGTTTTATCTCTTTTTTTATTCATTTATCTTATTTTATTTTACTTTTTTAATATTTGTTTTTTTTTGTTTTTTGTGCTATACTTTATTTAATTCTTGTGGAGATTTTGAAGTAGTTCAAAATCTTTTTTTATCACATATTTTCAATATCTATAATAGCTTGTTTATATTCATCTTCATTAGGTGCTTTTCCATGCCAATCAACTTTGTTTTCCATATATTTTACACCTTTACCTTTTATTGTTTTTGCAATAATACATACTGGCTTTTCTTTTACATTTTTTGCTACTTCAAAAGCATTTTTAATTTCTTCTATGTTGTGTCCATCTATTTTTATTATTTCAAACCCAAAACTTCTAAATTTATCATCTATTGGTTTTGAACTCATAACTTCATCAATTGTTCCATCTATTTGCAAATTATTATTGTCTACAATTACACATAAATTATCTAATTTATACTTACTAGATGACATTGCAGCTTCCCATATTTGACCTTCTTCTATTTCTCCATCACCTAAAATACAATATACTCTATAATTTTTTTTGTTTAATTTTGCTGATATTGCCATTCCATTTGCTGCTGACAGCCCTTGTCCTAATGAACCTGTACTCATATCAACTCCTGGTATATTTTTTTTATCTGGATGTCCTTGTAAATAACTATTTATATTTCTAAAAGTCTTTAAATCTTCGACTGGAAAAAATCCTCTATATGCAAGTGCTGCATACAATGCTGGTGAACAATGTCCCTTAGATAATACTAATCTGTCTCTATCTTCCCAGTTAGGATTTTCATTATCTATGTTCATTTCATCAAAATATAAAACCGTCATAATATCTGCAATTGACAAAGAACCTCCTGGATGCCCTGATTTTCCATAATATACTTCATCTATTATCCCTAATCGTATTTTTTTTGCTAGTTTTTCTAGCTCTTCTTTTGATTTTTTTTGTGTTTTCATATTTACCTCCAAGTAATATCATGATATTTTTTTGAATTACCTCATAATCCTTTTTTTATTGATAACTATATCTATTTTTCAGTACTATTTATCTAACTTTTCCTTTTCTATCATATTAAATTTCTTTTTATAAGATTCTAACTCAGAATCTGTAATTTCGGCTACTTTCTTTATAGTATCATCATCAATTTTTAAAAGCAACATATTTTTTATCATATCACTTTTCTTTTTTTCTATACCTTCTTTTCGCCCTTCCATTTTGCCTTTTCTTTGACCTTTCTCTATACCTTCTTTCAATCCTTCTTCTCTTCCATGTCTTTCTGCTGATGCCATTCCAAAATTATAATTTATAATAGCTTTTTCTCTTTCTTCATACATTATTCTTTCTTCTTCACTTAGGTTCATTGTGTTTAATTCATCTATTGTTTTTTCTACTTCTTTATTTTCTTTTCCTGCCTTTTCCATTTTGTCCCCCTTTCCTACCATTACCCAGAGCCATTGTTCTAATTTACTTTTTGTTCCTGAATCTTTCTGGACAAATTTTGGTAATTCAATAAAATGCATCTCTACTTTTTCTGTTACTATCTCTTGTTCTTCTTCATATCCCATATCCACATATTCTTCTTTTTTTACTTTTTCAAATTTCATATGTGCTATATTATGATATGTATTTGTTTTAAAGTAATTGAAGTTTAATATATTTATTGATATTGTTTTTTTCATATCTTTATATTCTTCACCTACTTTAACATCTGATGATATCATTTTTGCTGTATATATTGTACTTCTTTCTGATATGTTATATTGGTTTGCTACTTGCATTTCTATATCAATCATTGTATCTTCATTTATTTCTGCTCTTATGTCTAATATTGCTAGTTTTTCATCTAACATATTCTTTGGTATTTCTGGATTTTTTACTTCTACTTTTTTTATTTCTATATTTAAAATAGCTTCTAAAAAATCTTTTAATTTACTATTGTTTTCTTCTTTTGCAAATATTTTTTTGAATATATAATCGTTCTTTAGTGAAAATTTAAGTTCATTAGTTGGTTTATTCATATTACCTCTCTTTCTATTTTATCAAACTAATATATTTTTTCAATATATTAGAATAAAATTTTTGTGGAATTTCTCAATTTTTAAAAATTTTTAATAAATTTATATGATTTTTTACAATATATTTGATTAAAAATTATTGAATAAAAAATTATTTAATAAAATGCTGTTTTTTCAAAGACTTATAAATATTATTAGTAAAATGAAATGTAAAGATTCATAAATAAAAATATATTATAACAAAAAAATATAAAAAAATGGAACAATGAACAATAATTAACTTTATGTAAAAATATTGGATTAAAAAGATATAATCAATATAACAGATTTATTTAGAGAATACAAGAGTTTGTGCTAAAATTTCTTGACTTTTCATTGACAAAATTCGACATTAGGTAATTTTTATTTTTTAATATTGTATTTTGTTTTATAATCAGAACTTTTTGAGTAATATAATGATTTATATAAATTTATTAGTATTATAAAAATACCTAATTAAAAATATTTATTTTTAATTTTTTAAAATTATTTATTTTTTTTTCATATTATATCGAAAACTGCAGTTTTATAGTATTTAGTATTCGATTTATGTCAAGACTCGTTCGGTCTTTAATCATTTCTCTTGTGGAAATGATTTTAGATATGGAAAACTTGAAAGAAAAATTAGGCAACTATTATTTGATTTCTTTTCATGAAAGGAGAAAAATTTATGAAATTCTTGAAATCAAAAATCAAGCGGTGTATCTTTTGCTTAAGCATGATTGCTTCAATGCTGACATTTTCTGTATCACCAGTATTTGCGCAGGAAATGGAAAGCACAAACTCTGAAGAAACACCTGTTGAAGATGTTGAAACTGTTAAAACTGTTGATTTATCAACAATTATCTCCGATATCAATTTGGAACCCAGAGCTGGCAACGAAACATGGGTTGGTTCAGGTTTTGGAGGAAGTTATACTTTCACAGATTATAACCTTACTCCAATTAAGACAATGGGACAAAGCGGTACATTAGTTATCTCTGGTATTTTTAGAGGTACAGATGGCTATGCTAATGTTAGCCGCATTAAATTAACAGTCCAAATTCGTTCTACTTCAGGTAGCATAAAATCTTCTACTGTCGTTGTAGATGATCGGTCAGGTTCAACCGCTTTTTCAGTTTCTTGTAGTGTCTCTCAAGGGGAAACAATACAATTGTTTTTCGATGCTTCTAGTGTTGCCAATCCTCCTGGGATATACAGGAGTGCATTTGTAGATTATGATTATGCAATAATCTAATTTTCTCTTCTTTTCTTTCCTGTTTTCCATCATAAGACAGAGCCAGTTACAAACAACTGGCTCTGTTTTTATTTAAATTTTTGACCCTCCTACAATTTCTCCTGTTGTAACATCAATATAATAAGATTTATCTTTTGATTTTAAATAATTCTCTATACTATCTGTTTCAATTTCTTCATGATATATACTAATTATCCATACTTTTCTAACTCTATTCTCAGTTTCAGCAATCATCTTATCATCGCTATCTACCTTTTCATTATTAATAACAACATTATTTTCTAAGTCATATATATATTTATTAAATTTTCTTATTCCTATAGTTGAATCAATCTTAGATACCTCGTTATCGGTTAGCTCCTTTTCTTTATTTTTTGCGATTTCAATTGCTTCATTCTCTGTTATAACTTCTTCATTGTCCTCATACATCCCATTTTTAGATTTAATAATTGATGCTATCTTTGTCTCATCATTATGTATTGTAAACAATATTTCTATTTCTTCATATGGATTTATTAAATTATCATATATTTTATTATATTTTGACACCCACATCTCAATATCTTGACCTTTATATACTCTTATTTCCTCTTGACATGAACTCATCTTATATTCTTGGGTTAATCCTGCATCATTATAAATTTTATTTGATATATTAGTTGCCTGTTCAATTGAAACTTTGTTATTACTATTAGTCATATTTCTTTCATCTTCTAAAAAGTTTAATTCTCCTGTCACAGCATCTAAACTTATTTTTAAATTTTCATTATAATTATTTTTACTCTCTATTGAATAATATACTTCTTCATATCCCTCTTCTTTATTCTGATTCAACTCAATCTTAGTTATTTCCTGATTCTTATATCCTAAATTATTCACAATTTCCAATGTTTTTTCTTTTGCCTCTTCCTCTGAAATTAAATTTGCTTTTTCTTCTTCCATTACATTTGATTGTTCAATCGTATTTTTTAATTCTGCATACGTATACTGCTTCGGCTCCTTCCATACATTTTCATATGCTATATATCCACCAATTGCACATCCAGAAGTACAAATAAGTAATAAACAAAAAATTGATATATTTTTTATAAGTTTTCTTTTTCTACATACTTTTTCAAATCTTTCTGAATATAAAGCTTGTCTTATAGCTTTTTCAAAACTTTCTGGCACTTCTACTTCTTCTTTAAACTTTTTTTCAAGATATCTGTCTATTTCATCCATATTTCTTCCTCACTTTCCTTTAGGATTTTTATTTTCTTTTTGGCTCTTGCTAATTTAGATTTTACAGTATTTTCATTAATTCCTAGCAAACTTCCTATTTCCTTTGTGGTATATCTTTCATTGTAAAAAAGTAAAATAATTATTTTTTCTTCTTCACTTAAAGAATGAAGTAACAATTTAAAATCAACATCATTTTCTGTACTTTCAAAAAAATCTTTTTGGTCGGCCTTGTCCAATTTAATAATTTCTATTTCATAACTACATTCCCTCCTCTCCTTCTTTTTAAAATATCTTTTACAATTGTTAAATAATATTTGCACAATCCATTTTTTTAAAGCTTTATTAGACTTTAATTTACGAATTGATATAAAAGCTTTTATCATAGTTTCTTGGACTACGTCTTCTACATCTTCTTCACTTTTTATTTTTACTTTTGCTAATTTATATAAATCATTTTCAATTTTAACAAACAATTCTGTAAAAGCTGCTTTATCTCCTTTTTTTGCTTTTAATATCAATTTTTCCATTAGTATCCCCTTTGTTACTTCATATTTTGCTCTCTATATATAAGATTCATTTTATACCCAAAAAAGTTTCATTTTTAGAAACTTTTTTAAAAAAATTTTTTATCTTTTTTTAATTTTTGACTTTTTTTAACTTTTTTCAAAAAAAAGAAGGCTTTATGCCCTCTTTATACAAACTTTTCTATTTTTAAAATTATTCTTCCACTTCTTGTAGTTCCGGTATTTTCTTTTATCACAAATCTTCCCTTTCCTCTTATAGTTATTATATCATTTACTTTTATATTTTTTGATGGTTTTGTTTCATTTTGTCCATTTACAAAAACTCTTTCTTGATTTAATATTTGCACAGCTTTATTTCTAGATGTTCTAGCTAAGTCTGATACTATATTATCTAATCTTAATGATGGAACTATTATATTTATTTCTTCTTTTTTTATTTCTGGTTTTCTAATTTCTAGAATTTCCTTTACTTGTATAATAGAATTAGAAAATCTTGTTAAAGTTTTTAGTTCATCTGCCAATATTTGTGCTGTTTCTTCTTTTACTACTATATCTGCTCCATCTTCAAAAACTAATATATCTCCAACTTTTTCTCTTTTTATTCCTAATTTTATAATTCCACCTAAATAGTTTCTGTGTACATATTTTCCTTTTTCTTCTTCTGGTAATGTGATTCTTATGATTTTACATTTTTTTAGAAATTCTTGGCTTACTTCATCTTCTTCAATATTTTCTGGATAAAAAATTGCTACTTTTCTTTCTGAATTTTCAAATCCTCCATTAAAGATAATTTCGCCAAAATTTATTTTCTTTAAAAAATTTCTAACTAATACTATTTGGTACATATCCAAAAAATCTGTAATTTGTATTTCTTGTTTTTTCTTAGATATTTCTATTTTATCTAAAATATGTGAAAGCAATATTTTATCATCTTGTTTTTTATATTCATTTAGTATTTCTACCTTTTGCATTTATTTCATCCTTTCATTATATTTTTAAGCAAATTCTACACATATAAAAATTATTTGACTATTTAAACTAATACCTCATCTTTTAGCATTTTTTCTATTTTCTCTGTTATATTTTCTTCATCTAATCCATATATTTTTTCTAATTCTTCTACACTTCCATGTTTTACATAGATATCTGGATAAGCAAAGTTTTTAATTTTTATTCCTAATAAATTTTCATTTATTACAAGTTCATTAACTGTTGTTGCTAGTCCATTTATAATAGTTCCATCTTCAATTGTAACAACTGCTTTTGTTTTTTCTATTGCATTTTTTACAGTATTATTATCAAATGGTTTTAAAAATCTTGCATTTATAACTTGTGCATCAATATTATTTTGTTTTAATTTATCAGCTACTCTATATGCTCTTGAAACCATTTTTCCTATTGCTACAATTGTAATGTCTGTTCCATCTTTTAAAATCTCTGCTTTTCCTTCATTTATTTCTAAATCAGTATTTATATCTATACTATCTTCTCCACCTCTTGGATATCTTATAACTACTGGTTTATTTAAATTAACAGCAAATTCTAACATTTTTTCTAATTCTTTAAAATTTTTAGGTGCCATAATTGTTAAATTTGGTACTAATCTAAAAAATGCCATATCCAATAAACCTTGATGTGTTTCTCCATCTGCCCCAACTATTCCAGCTCTATCTACACACATTATGACTGGTAAATTTTGTATTGCTACATCATGAATAACTTGATCATATGCCCTTTGATAAAAAGACGAATATATTGGAACAACAGGTATCATTCCAGCCTTTGCCATTCCTGCTGCAAGCCCTACAGCATGTTGTTCTGCAATTCCTATATCGAAAAATCTTTTTGGAAATTGCTTTTGAAATTTAGTAAGACCTGTCCCATCTTTCATAGATGCTGTAATTGCTACTATTTTATCATTTTTTTCTGCCAAACTTACCAATTTTTCTCCAAAAACTGCTGAATAATCTTTTGATTTTGCTTTTTTGGTCTCTCCTGTTTCTACATTAAAAGGGGAAATTGAATGAAATTTATCTGGATTTTTTTCTGCTATTTCATATCCTTTACCCTTTTTAGTTAAAACATGTATTAAAACTGGTGTATCTACTTGTTTACTTAATCTTAAAATATTTTCTAATTCTTGTATATTATGCCCATCAACTGGACCTAAATATGTAAAACCAATATCTTCAAAAAACATTTTAGGTATAATTAACTGTTTTATACTCCTTTTAGCTCTTTGAACTAATCGTACAAATGGTCTTCCTACAACTGGAATTTTTAATATGATTTTTTTTGCTGAAACATTTGATTTTGTATATAATTTTTTTGTTCTTAGCTTACTTAAGAACATATTTAGTCCGCCAACATTTTTAGAGATACTCATTTCATTATCATTTAAAATAACTGTTATTTTTGACCTACTATATCCTGCGTCATTTAATGCTTCTATTGCCATACCTCCAGTTAAAGCCCCATCACCTATAACTGCTAATACTGAATTATGTTCATTTTTTATATCTCTTGCTCTAGCCATCCCAAGTGCTGCTGAAATTGATGTACTACTATGACCTGTATTAAAACAATCTGATTCAGATTCATTTGTTTTAGGAAAACCTGCTATTCCATCTAACTTTCTTAATGTTTTTAATTCTTCTTTTCTTCCTGTTAAAATTTTATGCACATAAGTTTGATGTCCTACATCCCAAACAATTTTATCTTTTGGAACATCAAAAACACTATGAAGAGCAATAGTTAATTCTACTACACCTAGATTAGAGGCTAAATGCCCTCCATTTTTTGATACTATATCTAATATATATTCTCGAATTTCTTGTGCAAGTATTTTCTTTTCTTCTAGTGTTAATTTTTTTAGGTCTTGTTGTGAATTTATTTTTTCTAACATCGTTATCCCTCTTTTTTTGATTCTTTGGTTATTTTAACATATATTGAGTAAAAAAACAATGTGATTTTTTATATTTGTGTTTATATAAAATATTATATATAAAAAAACTATATACAAATATATCGTTTTGACATAATGTATATAGTTAATTCAAAATGTTAGATTTTATTTTATACACTTAATTTGAATCTATTTTATTAAATTTTATAAATATCGCTTTCATTTTTTGTTATATTAGTAATTCTCCTCACCATTATCTTCTGCTCCAAGCTTTCCGTCTGTTCCTGCTAAATATCCCCCATCTGCCAATGAATCTGTATTGTCAATATGCTGTTGCTGTATTAGAATCTCCTACATATTTTTCTGTTATTCCTTCTAATGTTTTTCCTTTTTTGCCATGTCTATTAAATAATTTTCTGGTCATAATTTCCTGAACAATAATTATATACATTTCCTAATACACCCATTTGATCAATATTTGTTTTCTCTGAATCATCTATTCTATATACTATTTGCTTTCCTTCTTCATCTGTCCCTAATTCTACTCCTACTGCTCTATTTATATCTTCTATTCTTATACTTCTTACTTCATCTGCTAATTCTGTATTTGCATATATATTACATATTTTTGTTTTGCTCCTTCTGTTTCTTCATATCCTGTTTCTTCTTTTCCCACATTTAAAATATTGAATTTATAATATATAGTTATTTCTTTATTTTCTGATACTTCTATCTTATCAACTAAAGATACAAGCATTGTTCTTGTTATTTCTTTCATATTTACAAAATCTTTAACAAGTTTATCAATGTCTACTAATGAATCTTCCTTTTCTTCTAACTCTTCTAACTGTTTTATTCTTTCTTCTGATTTTCTAAATGCTTTACTGTATTGTGTAATTCTTCATTATCTGCAAGTATTTTATCTCTTTCATTTTGATATTTTTCTGCTTTTTCTATAACCTTTGCTTATTTTGACAATTCCTTATGCAATAAAACATTAGCAAGTTTATCTATATTATTTCCTTTTTTATCTTTTGTATGAACAACTGGCAAAAAAACTAAGTGCATATGTGGACTTTACTCATCCATATGCACTTTTGCAGATAAAATATATTGTTCTCCTAAATTCTTGTATTCACAAACAAATTGATATGCTACTTCAAAATATCTTTTTGTTTTTTTTTCCCCTATTCTTTCAAAAAATTCTTTATCAGATGTTATTATATATTCACAAGCTATATTACTTACTGTTTAAATTTAAGTTAGACATACCCTCCCTTCTTCCGTTCATTCGCTTCATTTTCAATTTTTAGCCTTTTTTGATTGTTTTTGGTATAACTTTATATCTTTTTTGATGTAGATAAAAAATTTTCATTAAAAAATCGCTTTAGATATTTTTAATCTAAAACGATTTTTTTATAATTTTGCAACTGCGGTTGCATAATTTAAAATGATATATTATTCTTCTTCATTATCTTGCTGTTTTTCTATTTCTTCAATATCTTTAATATGCAATTCAATTTCTTCTGCTTTTGGTAATTGTGATTGCAAATATTCTGGTATATCTTGTAAAAGTTTATATTCGCTTACGCCAACAGGTTTATTTATATCTTTTAAAGCATATTCTGCTGTTAGTTTGTCTTTTTCTTTACATAGTAATATCCCAATTGTTGGATTATCTCCATCTTTTCTTAACATATCATCTATCGCTGATAAATAGAAATTCAATTGTCCTGCATCAGTAGGTTTAAATTTTCTCGCTTTTAATTCCACTACAACATAACATCTTAATTCTAAATGATAGAATAATCTATAAAATAATCTGTATCACTTACTGTTATCTTATACTGATTTCCTACAAATGCAAATCCATTTCCTAACTCAATAAGCACATTTTTTATTTTTTCAATCATAGCATCTTCTATTTGTTTTTCTTTCACTTGTCCTTTTAAAACAATAAAATCAAATATATATGGATCTTTCATTGTTTGCATAGCTAAATCACTTTGAGCATCTGGCAATGTATTTTCAAAATTTGTTACTTTCTCTGCTATAGCTTGTCTTTCATATAATTTATATTTTATTTGGTCTGCTAAAACATCATGTGACCAACCATTTTTGATTGTTTCTTTCATATACCATTTTCTAATTTCCATATCCTTAATTTTATTTATTAGCAAAATATTATGCGACCAAGTCAATTTTGCAGACAATGTCTGCAAAATTTCAATACTAGGATATTCTTCATAAAACTTTCTCATATTTCTTAAATTTCTAACTGAAAAACCTTGAATATTTGGAAATTCATTTTTCAAATCAATAGAAAGATTATCAACGAATTTATTTCCCCATTCAATGTTTTCTGATATGATTTTTCCAATATTCCAATACATATATATCATTTCTGTATTTACTGCTTGCATTGCTTTATATTGTGATTTTAGTACCTCTTGTTTTATATTCTCAAAAATTTGTTTATATTTACTTATATCTATTTCATTTTCCATTTCTACCTTCTTTCTAATTTTGCAGACATTATCTGCAAAATTAAATAATAATACTTTAAAAGTATTATAGCATTTATTTCTAAATTTTTCATTATAAATTCAAAAAAAGATGAATTCGCATTATTATTTTTGGCAATTCATCTTTTAAATATGTGAAAATTTTATTTTTAATAAAAATATCACTAAGAAAAAATTTTTATTCTAAATTCTAGAAAAATAAATTGCAATTACAACTAATCCTATAATTATTCTATAAATTGCAAATACCTTAAAACTTCCCTTTTGCAAATATTGTAATAAAAATTTAATTACAAGTAATCCAACTAAAAAGCTAGATAAAACTCCTACTACAAAAGGCATACCAAAAACAAAATCTTTAAACTTATAAAGTGTTGCCCCTAAAACAATTGGTGCTGATAACATAAAAGAATATTTAGCAGTTGATGCTCTATCAACACCCATCAATCTTCCTGTTGTCATTGTTATACCAGAACGTGAAACTCCTGGTATAAATGCTAAAGCTTGAGAAACACCTATAATAAATGTTTGTTTAAAAGTCATATCTTTATACTTTGTTTTATTTGGTGCTTTTTTATCTACAACATATAAAATAATTCCCATAACAATTAGTGCTATGGCTATAAGTAATGGCATTTTTCCTAAAGATTCCCCTACAAAATGATCTAATAGAAATCCTATTATTCCTCCTGGTATTGTTGCTATTACTATATACCAAAACATTTTACCTTCAAATGACTTTTCCTTTTTAACTACTTGTTTATACCCACCTTTTATTAAAGAAATCCAATCTTTAAAGAAAAATAGTGCTATTGCAAGTAATGTCCCAAAATGTAAAGCAACATCAAAACTCTCTGGAACATTCCAATTAAATATCCAAGGTATTAAATTTAAATGTGCAGAACTTGATATTGGTAACAATTCTGTTAGTCCTTGAACTACTCCTAAAATTAGTGCTTGTAAAACTTCATTCATTTTTTTATTCATCCCTTCCTTTTTTCTATGAAAACACAAATAGTTATTCAAATTATAATTTTTATATTTATATTTTTTACATATATAATATTACAAATATAATTCTATTGTTTGCCTAATATATTTTGCACTAGTCACTGGTGCTACTTTTCCTGGTAAACCTAATGCCCATACATATTTTATGTCTTTTTTCTTTATTTCATCAACATCTATCCCCCCCGGATAAGAAGCTAAGTCTACTACTAGTGTTTCATTATTTATTTTTTCTATTTCTTTTTTCCCAACAACAATAGCTGGAATAGTATTTATAATAATATCATAATCTCCAACATATGAAGATAATTCATGAATATTTTTTTCTTTATATCCATATGCCTTAATCCATGCTAAATCTGTACTTTTTCTAACAGCACAAGTCACATCCATTTGCATATTATACAATTTATATGCCAAAGTCTTTGCAACTTTTCCAAAACCTAATATCAAAACAGATAACCCTTGCAAAATAGTATCTGTATTTTTCATCAAAACTTGAATTGTCCCCTCAGCTGTAGCTATCGTATTTAAAATAACTAACTCTTCACACTTCATTATATCTACAATTTCCAAGTTACTATCTTTAGCTAAATTATAAATATCATCTGAAACCTGACCTACTACAAGTTTATTATTATTACAAATCTTTTTTACACATTCTTTAATTGTTATCTTTTGATTACTATAAGGCATTAAAACATTCACACCATCCTTTGAAAATGGTATAGGTCCAACTATAATTCCACTACTAGAAGCCAATTCCTCAACTGAATTACAATTATATATTTTACTTATCCCTAACAATTCCTCTGCCTCTTCTAAGCCATAAGTATATACTATATTATTTTCTTTTGCAAGCAATTTTGCCAATTTTATATTTCTATTATCTCCACCCAAAATTCCATAAACCTTTTCCATATAAATACACAGCACCTCCAAATTTTATACTTCTATAAATATTATTAAAAGACCACATATATTATGCTACAATTAAAAACACTCAACTATATTTTTAAAAAATATTTTAATAAAAGAGATCACTATAGTCACCATAATTTTATTTAAAGATATGATAAATAAAAAGTATTTTAAACTAAAGTCATTCAAAAACAATAAACATTTATACTCACTATATATTTATCTAAAAAATAAAAACAATATAATATAACATCTAAAATAAAATATAACATAAACAATATAACATAAAACTCAAATCACTTTATTTACAATCTCTCAGTAGTTTCCAAAGGTTACTAATAATTTTTTTATATTTAAAACACCGACAGTTCCCTAAGACCCGCGTCAGCTTGAAAACCGTACCTAGACCCACATGCGTGAGCAACCAATTAGGTTTTCAAACGACCCTGCTATGGAGTGTTTTTAAATATAAAAAAATTATTAGTAACCTTTGGAAACGGACTCACAATAAATATTGGTAACCTTTGCAAACAAACTCAAAACAATATAAAAAATTATTAGTACTTCGAAAATAGACTCATAAAAAAATAGACCACTAGCCTCCACTAATGGTCCAAAAACCTACTTTTGTCTCTCATCAAAATTTCTATACTCTTCCTCCACACCATGAACTTTATCAAAATCCCTCTCCTTATTATAATTCAAAAGCTCAATATCACTATAACTCAAATGTCTAGTTATCTCAAACATTTCCTCCAAATGCTCTTTAACCCTTACCTCTTTTTCCGCCAATTTTTTAGCCCCTTCTTTTTCCTCCAAATTAAAAGGAATTGCAATTTTAGCTATAATTGGTATAAAAATTGGATCTTTTTTTACTTTTGCCACTATTCTTTTAGAATCTGCATCTATAGCTGTATTCACATACTTTATAGCCATATCTTTATTCCCTTTTATAAGTTCAATTTTTGCCAATTCATAATATCCATCTGCTGATAAAGCATCATCCTGCAACACTTCCATAAAATATTTTTCTGCTTCTTCTAAATCCTTATAAATAAGTGCAATCTCTGCCAAAGAATATTTAGAAACATAAGACATTGCATTTAATTCTGCCGCTTTTTCATAACATATTTTTGCACTTTGAAAATCATTAAGCATTGTATATACTATTCCTAAATTATAATTTAAATCAAAACTTCCTGGGTTAAATCTTAAAGCATCTTGATAAACATTTGCAGCCTCTTTATAAAGCTCCTTTTCTATTAAAATATCACCAAGTAAAATTGTTGCCTGATAATATTCTGGTTTTTTTTGTAATAAATTAAATAACATCTGAGCTGCTTCATCTTTTTTATCTAATTGTGTTAAAAGTTCTGCAACCTTATAATATGAATCATAATCTTTTTTATTACTATCAATTGCTTGTACATATTCGTCAATTGCTTTTCTCATTCCACCTTCTTTTTCATAAATTACAGCTAACATTTTATGCCCTTGATAATTTTCAGGATATTTTGTAACTAAATTTATTAAACATTGTTTAGCCATCTTTCTATTACCTAACATAAGCCAAAAATTTGCTAATGCTACATTTTCTACCTCCATTAAAGGTATATTCTTTTTAGTTAATATTATAATTGCCCCCGGTATAAGTATTGCTAAAATATATTTTAAAATAACTACAAAAGCATTTGCTTTTATATCAAACAAAACTTCTATAAAATTGCATGCTATTCCTAATGCCTGAATAATAAGAATTACCACATAACTTGTATCATTTTTTCTTATCATTTCATAAAACATGTATATGAATAATCCAAATGCAATTACAGCAAAAATCAATTGTTCTCCGCATTTTTTATTCTCCTATTCTTTCTAAACTACATTATATATTTTATTGCATTTTTTTTAATTTGTCCAGTCCTTATTTTATTCGTATTTTATTTGGTATTTTAGGCAAATTCATTCATATTTCATTCGCTTTTCATTCGTATTTTAGGCATACAAATTTTGATATATTTTATAATCTCTCAAAATTTTTCTAACATATTGATTTGTTTCTTTATATGGAATATTTTCCACATCTGAACCATCCTCTTGAATTGTTCCTTTTTCAATCCATGTATCTACAGTCCCTATTCCCGCATTATATGCTGTTAATGCTAAAGATATATTTTCATATTTTTCAATTAACATAGATATATACTTTGTTCCAAGCCTAATATTAAAATCTACATCATTTAATTTCTGTATAATTTCTTCTTCTTCCATATCTATCCCTAATTGTTTAGCAATATCTAAAGCTGTATCATCAACCAATTGCATTAGTCCTTTTGCTGATTTTCCAGAAACCGCTTCTGGATTAAAATTACTTTCTGCTTTTATAATAGCATATATTAAATTTTCATCTACTTGAAATTCTTGTGCATAAAGCACTACAAAATTATCATACTCCCTAGGATATATTATCTCCATTATTCTTGTATGCAATTTAAATACTCCAAATAGAATAATCATTACAAATAAAATTATTAACACTGTAACTGTTAAAATTAGTTTTTTCTTGTTTTTTACTTTTTTCAAAATATTTTTCTCCTTTTCAAATTTTAAAAACAAAACTAACATTTATTTACAATCATACCAGTTATTAGCTATTGATACTTCTGCTATTAGTGGTACTTTTAGTTTTACTGCATTTTGCATACATTCTTGAAGAATATTTTTAACTTCTTCTATTTCATTTTCTGGTACTTCTATCATCATTTCATCATGTACTTGTAATACAATTTTTGATTTTAAATTTCTTTTCTTTAATTCATTATATACATTTATCATTGCTATTTTCATAATGTCTGCTGCTGTTCCTTGAATTGGTGTGTTCATTGCTGCTCTGCTTCCAAATTGCCTTACCATATAATTTTTTGATTTTAGTTCTGGAATATATCTTCTTCTGTGGAATAATGTTTCTACATATCCTTTTTCTTTTGCTTCTTCTGTTATGTTTTCCATAAATTCTTTTATTCCTGAATATTCTGTTAAATATTCATCTATATATTTTTTAGCTATTTTTCTTGATATTCCTAATTGTTCTCCTAAACCAAAATCACTTATTCCATATACTATTCCAAAGTTTACTGCTTTTGCATCACTTCTTTGCTCTTTTGTTACTTGGTCTATTGGTGTTTTAAATACTTTTGATGCTGCTTGTTTATGAATATCTTCATTGTTCTCAAATGCTTGTATCATATGTTTGTCTCCTGATATATGTGCAAGCACTCTTAGTTCTATTTGTGAATAATCTGCATCTATATATACATTTCCTTTTTCTGGTTCAAATATTTTTCTTATTCTTTTTCCTAATTCAAATCTTGTTGGTATGTTTTGTAAATTTGGTTCTGTTGAACTTATTCTTCCTGTTGCTGTGATTGTTTGGTGGAAAAATGAGTGTATTCTGTGTGTTTTTGGATTTATATATGGTCTTAATCCTTCTATATATGTTGAATTTAATTTTGCAAGTTGTCTATAGTCTAAAATTTCTTCTATTATTGGGTCTTCTCCTCTTAATTTTTCTAATACATCTACATCTGTTGAATATCCACTTTTTGTCTTTTTTATAACTGGTAATTTCATCTTTTCAAAAAGTATTTCTCCTAGTTGTTTTGTAGAATTAACATTAAACTCTTCTCCTGCTAATTTGTGAATATTTTTCATTTTTTCATCTATTTTTAATTTTAATTCTTCTCCAAATTTATTTAATTCGTCAATATTTGCATACATTCCATTCCATTGCATATCAGATAAAACTGTTATTGTTGGTATATCTATATTATAAAATAAATCTAATGCGTTTATTTCTTTTAGTTTTTCTATCATCATTTCTTCTAATTTTGAAATTGCATATGCATAAAATGAAATTTGTTTTTTCTTTATATCATTTTCTTTATTTTCGTCTTTATTATTTTCTTCAAATAGTGTTATTTGTTCTTGTTGCTCTTTTCCTGTATAGTCTTGAATATTTAAACCTAAATATTGTTCTATTAAATCATCTAATTTTAATTTATTATCTGTTGGATTTAAAATATATCCTGCAATTTTTGCATCATATTCTATTCCTCTTATTTCTATATCTATTTGTTTTAATAAAATATATGTCTCACTTAAATGATGACTTTTCTTTTTTATATTTTCATCTTCTAAAACTTCTTTTAGTATTTTTGCATCTTTTTCTTCCTTGAAAAAAATATTATATACTTCGTTTTTTTCCTTATTATATATAGCCATTGATGTAATTTTTTTCTTTATTATTTTTTCTTCTATATTATCCTCTGCTGTTTGTATATAAAATATCATTTGTTTTTGATTTTTTATTATCTCTAAAATATTTTCTATTGAAATATCCACAATATTAAATAAATTTTGTAATTTATTATCTTCGTTTTCTGATATTTCTCCATTTTGTAATTGTTCTTTTGACTGATTTTCTAAATTAAATCTTTCTATATATCTTTTAAAATTTAATTCTTTAAATATTTTTAAAACTTCATCTTTATTCCATTCTTCTAATTTTAAATCTTCTAAAGTGTCTTCTATTGGTACTTCTAGATTTATTGTTCCTAGAAAATGTGAAAGTTCTGCTAAGTCTTTGTTTTGTTCTATTTTTTCTTTTTGTTTTCCTTTTAAATCTGTTTCATTTTTTTCTAATAAATTATATAAATTTTCTATTGTTCCATATTTTTGAATTAAAGAAAGTGCTGTTTTTTCTCCTATTCCTGGTACCCCTGGTATATTGTCTGATGTATCTCCTTGAAGACCTTTTACTTCTATTAACTGTTTTGGCTCTATTCCATATACTTCTTTTACTTTGTTTCTGTCATATATTTCTGTTTCTGTTTTTCCTTGTTTTGTTCTTGGTATATGAATTTTTACATTATCTGTTGCTAGTTGAAAAGTATCTCTATCTCCTGAAAGTATATGCACTTCTAAACCTTGCTTTTCTCCGAATCTAGATAAAGTTCCTAAAACATCATCTGCCTCATATCCTTCTTTTTCTATTATATCTATATTCATTGCTTTTAATATTTGTTTAATTATTGGCATTTGCTCTGCAAGTTCTTCTGGCATGCCTTTTCTGTTTGCTTTATATCCTTCATACATTTTATGTCTTGCTGTTGGTGCTTTTAAATCAAATGCTACAGCTATATATTGTGGTTTTACATCTTCTAATATTTTAAATAATATTGCTAAAAATCCATATACTGCATTTGTGTATTTTCCATCTTTTGTTGTTAACATTTTGCTTCCCATAATTCCATAAAATGCACGATTTGCTATACTATTCCCATCAACTAATACTAATTTATCCAATTGTTATTCCTCCATTTCCGAATTTCTTGAGTTTGTATATCTAAATATTATAAGTTTTCTATTTTATATACATTATATCCTTCATAATTATAACTTGCATCTATACCTTTCACATAAACTTCTCTATCATTTATTTTATCTGTTAATGCTTCTTTTAACAAAATTTTTATTTCTGTATTTTTTATTGGACTTCTTTCCATTGCAAGTAAATAATCCTCTTTGCTTACTTTACTCCAATCTACTACTCTATTAATTTCTTTTTTTAAAATCATATCTAACCATATTCTTGTACTTCTTCCATTTTCTTCTCTAAATGGATGTGCAATATTCATTTCTACATATTTTTCTATTATTTCATCAAAATTAGATTGAGGCATTTTGTCTATTTTCTCTAATGCTTCTTCTAAATACATAACTGATGCAAATCTAAAATTACCTTTTGAAATATTTTCTGTTCTAATTTTCCCTGCAAAATCATATATTTCTTCAAATAGATATCTATGAATTTGTGCTAATCCATTAAATGTTCCTACTTCAAATAAATTTAATTTTCCTGTTTCAAATAATTCTAATGCTTTTAATTTTGTTATTCTTTCTTCTTCTTTTGCAAGTTCTATTGGATTATCTATTTCTAATTTATTTTTTAACATACTTTTCTCCTTTATTTCTAAAATACATTTAGATTTTATCATACTTATTGAAAGTTTTCCAGTAATTATCAATAATAAATAAGAATTAAGAACAAAAAAATAAAGGATTACTCCTCTATTTTTTAATTAAATTTAATTTTTATAGTCAACATATCTTTAATAAAATTAGCCTCTATACTCCCACTATTCAATTCTACTAATTGTTTTACAATAGCTAATCCCAATCCCGTAGATTTTTTAGCATTTTCTACTGTAAAATATCTATCAAATATTTTTTGTACTGTTGTTGCATCTAATGAAGTTGCTTTATTTGAAAATATTATCTCTCCATTATTTTTAAGCTCTACTTTGAAGTCTCCACTACTATATTTTAATACATTTGATAAAATATTTTCAAATATTCTAATTAGTGAATTTTTATTTATTGCTTTATATATTTTTTCATTACAAATTAAAACTGTAGGAATTATATTTTTTTCTTTAAAAATATTATAATAACTTATCAATGTTTCTTCAAAAATTTCATTTATACAACAATTCTCTTTTTTTATATTTATATCAACATCCATTGTTTTTGAAAATTCAAATAGTTGCTCTGTTAGTTCTTTTAATTCATTTGATTTTCTTTGTACTATTTTTAAATATTTTTCTTGAGTTTTAGATATGTCTTCCTCTTTTAATAAATCTATATATCCGTTAATAGCTGTTAATGGAGTTCTTAAATCATGTGAAATATTTGTTATTATTTTTTTTAGTTCTTGATTACCATTTTCATATTTCAATTTTTGATTTCTTAATTCTATAAGATTATTATTTAAATTTATAGTTAAAGCTTTTATATCTTTATCTGATGAAGATATTGTTATTATATTATTTGTATCTGATTCTAAAACATCTGTAAAACCATTTTTTATTTCTTTAATTGAGTGCTTTATTAGATATAATTTAACCACGAGTATTACACAAATAAGAACTAATATAAAAATCAACAATAATACAATATTCACATCTTCCTCCTATTTTAATTCCTTTTTAGAAAAAATAAATAATCCTAAAACATTTATAATAATTATTAAAATAATAGAATATATTGGCATTTGATATAAATCTTCTGAGCTTCCATTCTTTATTTCCATAGCCTGTCCTTGAGGTATAGAAAAATAAATTATTTTTGCTTGTCTAACTTTTTGGTCTCCTGGATAATTAGGGTCTGGTTCTTGAGTTACAACTTTATTTCCATTTTCATCTATAGATGTATTTGTTATATATTTTGTACTAGATGCAATATAGCCAAAACTTGCTTGCATAATAAACATTGCTATAAATAAAAGTGTACATATTGTTGTTGAAATAGTTATTTCTGTACATATCATTGATATAAAATTATATATAGAGCAAAATGATATAATTATTAAAATAGTATTTAATATAATCATTAAAAATTGAGATATTTGCATTTGTAATCCACCAACTAAAGGAATTCCTACTGCCAAAAGCAATATAACATAAATCGCCTCACATAATATTGATACAATTATACTAATAATTAAATTAGATAAATAAATAGAAATTCTTGTATGACCGTACAATTATTTTATTTCTTATAATTCCTTGTGAATATTCTTTTCCTACAAATATACTTACAAATATTGCAATAAAAAGTCCTATATACATAATATAATCATTTATAACTTTATCTAATATTATATCTTCACTTGATGTTAGCCTAAATAATGTATATCCTGCTATTCCAATTGATAAAAAAATAAATAGCCAAAATACTACATCTTTTTTTAACCTAAAAAAACCTGCTTTTAATAATTTAATCATCACTTGCACCTCCAATTAAATTTAAATAATAATTTTCTAATGATTCTTCTTTTTCCTGAAAATTATTTACCATACAATCTCTTTTGGAAAGTGCAACTACAAGTTCTGATACATTTATTTTTTCATATATATCAATTATGTTGTTAGTAATAACTTTATAATTTAAATTTTTCTCTTCTAAATATTTAACACATTCTTTTATATTACTTACATTTATTTGTGTTCTTTTCTTAAAATTTTGCTCTAATTCTTCTTTAGTTATTTCTTTAATAATTTTTCCTTTATCTATAATACCAAAACATGTTGCTATTTTAGATAATTCATCTAAATAGTGACTTGATATTAAAAATGTAATTCTTTTTTCTATATTTAATTTTAAAATCAATTCTCTAATTTCTATTATTCCTTCTGGATCTAATCCATTTATAGGTTCATCTAAAATTAGCAAATCTGGATTTCCAACTAATGCAACAGCTATTCCTAATCTTTGTTTCATACCTAAAGAAAAATGTTTGACAGTTTTTTTCCCTGTATTTTCTAGACCTACTAATTTTAATATTTCTTGTAAATTATCAAATGATGGTAAACCTATAATTTTATACTGTTCTTTTAAATTATCCTCTGCCGTCATATCTAGACAAATAGAAGGTGTTTCAATAATTGCTCCTATTCTTTTTCGTACATTGATAATTTTTTTACTATTATTTGAGATACCAAAAATCGTATATTCTCCTGATGTTGCTTTTTGTAAACCGCAAACCAATCTTATCAAAGTGGTTTTTCCTGCTCCATTTTTTCCTATTAAACCATATATAGCTCCCTTTGGGATATGCATATTAAGATTAGTTAGTGCTTTAAAATGGCCATATCTTTTTTCAATATTATTTGTTTCTAAAACATATTCCATTTTTTTCCTCCTCTCTTATGAAAAAATTTTATCATAAGATAGTTAAGAAAATAGTTAAAAAGTAGTTAAGAAATAGTTAAGATTGTTGTTTGCATAATTTAAATAATGTTTAATTAGTTCTTTAATCAGTTATAGAGATATTTAAATTATTTTTAATCATATAATTTGAATCCTATTCCCCATACAGATTCTATATATTCATTAGTTGTAACATTTCTTATCTTTTTTCTTATATTACTTATATGTACTTTTAAAGAATTTTCGTCATATAATTGGGTTTTAGTACTTACTTTGTTATTTTCATTTAATATTTGAATTAGCTTTGTTTTGGTTATAATTTGTTTAGGGTTTAATAATAATTGTTTTAATATTGTATATTCTGTTTTTGTTAAATTTATTTTATTATTTTTTATATATAATGTTTGAGTCATTTTGTCTAAAAACATGTCTTTATATTTTAGCTCTTTATTTTCTTTATTATTTTTCATTCTTAGTTGGACTTTTATCCTTGCTAATAATTCTTTTGGTTCAAATGGTTTTACTATATAATCATTTGCTCCACTTAATAATGTATTTACTTTGTCTTCTAAAGATATTTTTGCACTTATGACTATAATTGGGATATTTTTTACTTTTTTTATTATTTCTTCTCCTAGCAATCCTGGTAACATTAAATCTAACAAAATTAAGTCTATATCATTTTTTTCAATCAATAATATTGCCTCTGTTCCAGAGTATGCACTAATTACTTTGTATCTTTCTTTTTCTAGAATATCTTTTATTAGTAAATGAATATCAACATCATCTTCTACTACTAATATTTTTTTCATAGTTGGTCTCCTATATATAATCTTTTCGATTTTTTCGTATCTGAAGAACTCATTTGATGCATTAAATTCTTTAACTGACATTTTATTAACATCTTTAATTTGCATTTCATTTAATACTTTAACTAAAGAAATTGTTGGAGAGATTTTAGATGTGTTATTACACAAATTTGCAGGATCTTTCTTCATTTTTATTACAGCATCTTCATCTACCCCAAACAATTAACATGTCTCTTCACTGGAAATAAAATTTACATTTTCTTATCCTTTTCTATCTTCTTTCTATACCTATCTTCCTCTGAAAATATACATCCACAATATTTTTGCATATATAATCCTAATTCTCTTGCTTTTGCTTGTCCCTCTCTAAAACCTACTCTAAAATCTCTATATAAAAATTTCAAATCATATATTTTAGCTATTCTTTCTGCAACCTCGCATATTCCTTCATGATTTTGGTATGGACTCACAAGTAATGTTGTAGTAAATGTATCATATCCATTTTCTTTTGCATATTTAACAGTTTGCTCAAGTCTTACTGGATAGCAATAATTCATACATCTATTGCCTAAATCACCTATAACATTTTTGCAAAAATTATCCAAACCATAATCCTCTTGGAATATTGCTTTTACATCTATACTTTTTGTATATTCTTTTAATGTATCTCTTCTCATTTTATATTCCATATAAGGATGAATATTTGGATTATACCAATATACAGTAGGTTCTATTTCTTCTTTTCTTAAACTATCTATACAATACACACTACAAGGTGCACAACATGTATGCATTAACAATTTCATTTTTTAAACCTTCCCTTCTAAAACAACATATCCCAAAAACTCCTTAACTTCAAATTCTCCATCCAAACTATCTATGCCATATTTTTCAGGATTATTTTTCACATCTTCATATTCATTCTCTCTAAGCAAATACACATTTTCCTGCCTATTATCCAACATATTTATACTCACAAAATTATAATTCCCAAAACTTTTTACCTGTCTAAAAGCTCCATCCTCATTATAATATTCCACAGTATTAACAAAATCTCTTGTATCATATTTTGTATAAAACAACACATAAATATATGGTTCTTTTATAGAATTTGTTATATAAATCTCTTTATCCTGTAAAGTATTTAAATATTCTATTGGTTCTTCCAGATTACTTTCAAATGTCATATAATCATTTGCATTTTCACTAAAATAAGAATTTACAAATAGTCCAAAACTTAATATATATACAATAGCCAACAACACAGCAAAAACCTTCCCTTGTTTTGCTATTTCATCTATTCCAACAACTGTATAAAAAATAATTGGGAAAAATATTATATTTAATCTATTTATATTTGGTTCACAAACAAAAAGTAATAATATAGATACAATAAGCCATATTCCCATAATATAACCATATTTTATATCTTTTCTATTCTTTATTGCAACAATTATCCCCAATATTGTAAATATAGTAGAAAAAGTATATATTGTTCCTATATCTTCTAAAGAATTCCATGGAAGTCCATCTACTTGATATATTAGTATTTGTAATCCACCAGCAAAATTATCTAAACTTTTTTCTAGAAAGTCACTTGAAAATATTGAAGTTATTTCTTCATATCTATTTACTTCCATTCTTGGTATGGTCAAAAAAGGTAATTCTATTTCTGGCAAATTAAATGTATTTATTATTACAAAAATAATTATTGGTAATGCTACTATTCCAATTACAGCCAAATTTATAATTAACTCTTTTAATGTTAGTTCTTTTTTCTTTAACATAATAAATAATACAGGTATAAAAAATAATGGCAAAAAGAAATATGATGTACCATATGCATATGCTGTTAAGCCTGCTACTATATAGCCTAAAATTTGACAAATTCTTTTTTTATCTTGAATCCCTTTTATTATTAAAAAAACAGAAAGTAGCATTAAGTCTGGAAATAAATTTGATTCTAATCCCCATCTTGATTTCATAATATGCCATGGACATATTGCTAAAAATATTAACCCTATAATTGCTGTCTTTTGGTTTATCATTCTTTTTAATAATAAATAAAATACTATTAAACTTATTCCACCTATAATTGCCATTGGAAGCCTTATTGCAAATGTTGTTAAACCAAACATTGCAATAAATGGCATTATTAAATATGTATATAGTGCATTTTGTCCACTTCCCCATGCTACTAAAAACACTGGTAGAAAATTCCCATTTCTGTCTATTCCATAATTCAATATAGAATATGATTCAAAACCAGCTGATGCCTCATCTACATTTAGAGCATTTGGAATACTTCCTATTCCTATAGTTCTAATAAGTACACCAAATAATACTATTATTCCTATGATAATTTTTATTTTATATTTTTTTAAAAAATTTTCATTGTCTTTTTTTATTAAATCTTCCATTTAAATTTTATTCCTTCAATCTTTATATTTTATATCATTTGCCCACATATACATCATAAAATTCTACTTCATCTATTTTTTCTAAATTATTTCTCACATATTCAAGAACTTTTAATGGTGTTTGCCAGTTTTGTGAATATTGAATTTGACGTACTAAAAATAAATTATTTTTGTCTTCTGATTGTTTTTTTACTTTTCCTATAAGTCCTTCTTGTCCATTTTCTCCTATGTTTCCTTTTAAAAACATGTCATAATCTTTATTATATATATTTAAAGGAATATTGTATACAGCCGCTTCTGCATCTAAAATATATACTCTTTTTCCATTAGAATTTTGGTTTGTTATAAATTCATCAATTCCATTTATTCTTTGCACTAAATAATCATGTATAGATATTCCATTATAATGCTTAATTACATTATTTTTATCTAGTTTATAATAATCATAATAATTAGTAACTGCTTTAGATGTAACATCTGCAAATATAAATATAAAGATTAAAAGTGTTAAAATTTTATATATCTTTTTCTTTTTACGTAAATTTATTTTATTATATATCCATTTTGCCAATATTCCAAAAATCAAGTATAAAAATGTTACTAAAAATAAATATACCGCTATTAGAAAATGAATCTCATCAGAAATTGGATACATCAATATAAGCATTGGGATTGAGTACATATTTAAAAGTAATAAATTTCTGTATTCATTTTTATTTTTCTTACTAAAAATGCTAAAACCTAAACAAATTATAAACATTAGTGGTAAAGCTTTTGATATTATTGAAATTGGTAATTTTTCACTTTCAAATAGTGTTTTATATAATATACTATTATCAAAATGTGATATTCCTTTTATTGCATAACCTATAAAATCATTTAATGCTCCTGTTGCAATAAGATATATTAAAAATATAACTCCAGGTATAATAATTCCTAAAACTCTAATTATAATACTTGAAATTGCAAGCTTTATATCTTTTTTGTTTCTTATCCATACTATTGGATATATCGCTGTAATAAATGCAACTAATACGCCTATACTTTGCTTAGTACATATACATAATCCTGCTAATATTCCAATTATTAAATTTGTTTTTTGGTTTTTATTTAAATTTACTAATATTTTTCTTCCTTTAAATTTACCACTATATATTTTATTTGTATATTTAATTTCCAAATTTAAAATACATAATACTAAAAATAAAACAAAAAAATTATAATCTATACAAAAGAAATCTTGATATAATAAATATAATAAAAATGTACAAATTAGACTTATATTTGTCTCTTTAAAAAGTTTTTTTAAAATATTAAATGTTAAAAATAAAATTAAAGCTCCTAGAATTCCTGCTAAAATCCTCATTACCAAAACTTCATTGCCTAATATTTTTAAAAATACTGCATTTATCATTGGCAAAAGTGGTGTTGTTATCATACTTATATCTTTATATGGTATTAAACCATCTGCTATACATCTTGCTGTATTATAATTCCATAATTCATCTAAATCTTCTATTGGTTCTAGTATTAAAAAAGATAAAATTACAAAAGCAAAAAATAGAACAAGCAAATATTCTTTTTTAAAAACTCTTTTTAATTTGTCCATAAATATATCCTTTCAAAAATCGAATATTTTATCATATTTTAACCATTATATTCATATCCCATATGTTTATATGCTGCTGGTAATACTTGTCTTCCTCTTAGAGTCCTTGCTATAAAACCAATTTGTATTAAATATGGTTCATAAACATCTTCTATTGTATCTACTTCTTCTCCAACTGTTGCTGCTAATGCTTCTATTCCTACTGGTCTTCCTGAATATTGATTTATCATTGTGTCTAACAATTTTCTGTCTATTTCATCTAAACCTAATTCATCTATTTCTAGTTTATTTAATGCTATTTTTGTTATTTTTAAATTTATATTTCCATCTCCTAAAACTGCTGCATAATCTCTTACTCTTTTTAAAAGTCTATTTGCAATTCTTGGTGTTCCTCTTGACCTTCTTGCTATTTCAATTGCTGCTTCATCTTCAATTTTTACATTTAAAATTCCTGCTGACCTTTTTACAATTTTTGTTAGGTCTTCTACTGAATATAATTCTAATCGATGGACAATTCCAAAACGGTCTCTTAATGGTGTTGTTAATGAACCTGCTTTTGTTGTTGCTCCAATAAGAGTAAACTTTGGTAAATCTAAACGTATAGACCTTGCACTTGGACCTTTTCCTATTATTATGTCTAAAGTATAATCTTCTAATGCTGGATATAATATTTCTTCTACACTTTTACTAAGTCTATGGATTTCATCTATAAAAAGCACATCAAATTCAGATAAGTTTGTTAATAATGCTGCTAAATCTCCTGGTTTTTCTATTGCAGGTCCTGATGTTATTTTTATATTTGAATTCATTTCATTTGATATAATATTAGATAATGTTGTTTTTCCAAGCCCTGGTGGTCCATATAATAAAACATGGTCTAATGGCTCTCCTCTTTTTTTGGCTGCTTCTATATATATTTTCATATTTTCTTTTATTTTGTCTTGTCCGATATATTCGTCTAATGTTTTTGGTCTTAATGAATTTTCTAGTCTTTCTTCTTTTGCATCTTCTAGCTCTGGATTTATAATTCTTTCTTCTTCCATTTTTATCTTGCTAATTTTAAATTAGCTTTGCCTCCTTCTTTATTTTTATGTTCCCAACGTTCATCTTCGGACAAAATGGTGTGTCCCCAACGTCCGGAAATCACTTTAGCAAATTATAGATTTGTATTGATTTTGATATATCTAATTCTGTTCTCATATCAAATTGATATTCTAAAAGTAGCTCCCTTTCTTCTATTGGCAAACTTTCTAAGTCCACTAAATCCCCCGAATTTATTTCATACCAATTTTCATCAAAATAATATCTGCTTGTTATAATTCTTTCATTATTTAAACATGCAAAATCTTTTCTTGCAAACATATTAGTTCCTAATGCAAAACCTTCATCTAAATTACATGAATATGCAAATGTTGGTTTTATATCTAATTTGCTTACTGGTTTTTCTATTTTTAAATGCTCTATTCCAGGAATCTTCATTCCACATGCTACTCTTATATAATTTAATTTTATGTCTATATCATTTAAATTAGGATTTTCTTTTTGTAAATAATCTAACATTTCTTCATTGTACATATCTATACCATTATGATCACCATATAATAATATAACTGTATCATCATATAATCCTGCTTCTTTTAAGTTATCTATAAATATTCCAAAAGCATAATCTGCATAATTTACAGATTCTAAATAATTTCCAAAAAAAGTTCCTTTATATTCTCCTACATCTATTTGAACTTTGCTCCTATCTTCTAGTCCATCTAGACTAAAATTTGTATGTGAAGATGCTGATACAATATATGACATAAATGGCTTTTCATAATTTGTTAGCTTTTCTACTGCTTGGTTATATAATAGTTCATCTGATAAATATCCCATTATATTTTCTGATACATCTTCAAATGAATCTTTAAATTCCAAATTATCTACTGGTAAATTACTATATACATTAACTCGATTCCAGAAAAATCCATAATTTCCATGCATATATGAAGTAGTATAATCTCCTTGATGAAACATTGTAAATATGTCATCTATTTTATTTGAGTTATATTTGCTATATGACATACCATTTTCCATAGGATATAGAGATGATATTGTAGAAAATTCTGAGTCTGCTGTTGATGAGTAACTTTGCATAAACATATTAGAAAATTCAATATTTTCTTCTAAAAATTTATTTAAATTTGGAGTTATTTCTTTTCCATTTATAGTTTTATGTAATACAAATTCTTGAATTGACTCTAGTTGTAATATTATTATATTTTTTCCTTTTATTGCTCCTTGTAATTCATAATTACTAGTACTATATTTTGCATTGTAATCATCTTTTAATTTATTATAGTCTGTTTCCATATCACTTTTATTATTATATACTGCTTGCTTTTTTATCTGAAATGCATTTTGGATATCTGCTATATGATATCCATATATACTTGATTTTTTTATTTGTAAGTCTTTATTATATGGGTCTTCAAAAGATTTTGATGAATATGTATTACCAAAAGCAACATATATAAATATTGCTAAACTTCCTGCAAATATTCTTAATGCTTTTCCTCTTTTATTTAGTTTTATATTATCTTTAATTTTTAAATATTTTGTTCCTAATAATATAAAAATTAAGATTATATCTATAAAATATACTATGTGTCTAATACTTATTAACATTGGCAATGTTGACATTATTTCTTCACCATATTGTAGATTAGAAATTTGCTCTACTGACAATACATTGCTTGAATATAAATAATATAAATTATCACTAAATAACAAAATACTAATTACAATGTCAAATGTAAGTATTGTAAAAATTCTTTGCTTATTTGGAAATATTAAACATATTAGCATCATTATTGCTATAAATGTAATTGTTCCCATTACAATATTAAAATTTAATTTTTCTCTAATCATTATTGTATTTTGATAGAAAAAAATTGTTTTTAAAAATATTAAAATTCCTATTATAATAACAAACCATTTTGAATTAAATATTTCATTTATTTTACCTTTTATTTTTTGTACGTCTATTTTTTCTTTTAAATTCAAATTATTTCCTCACTTCTATTATATTTTTTGTGCTTTTTACTTTTATTTAATATTTTCTGATATAAATTTATCAACAATATTTATCATCTTTTGATTATTTAATTCATATTTCTTTGGTATAAAATTAGATATTTTTAAAACTGCATCTTCTAATTCTTCTACTTCTTTTATTCCTATAATATATCCTTTAGATTGAAATAATTCTACAATTTCTGATTGATGATTATTTACATGTTCATGATATTCATGCTTTCTTGGTACAGCTATTACTTTTTTATCTAATTTTAATGAACTTATTATAGATCCTACTCCCCCATGAGTTATAATATAATTTGCTTCTTTTTGGTATTCTTCTAATTTATTTCTTGGTATTAAATCAAATATTTCCATATTTTTTGATTTATATTTTGTATATCCTGCTTGAACAATAACTTTTTCTTTGATAATCTTTTTATTTATTAACTCATCTAACTTTTCAAGTAATCTATGAAAACTATTATTTTGTGTTCCTAACATTACAAGTATCATTTTAATATATTGAACCTCCATATACTGCTTTTGGATAAATTTTTAACATTTCTTCCCATTGTACAATAAATAAATCTGCAATTGGATATAATAATCTTCCTGTTGCTGTTTTTCTGTTTGTGTTTGCAAATGTTTCTATATATACAATTTTACTTCCGAAGATTTTTCCTAAAATACATATTGGACCTGCTGTATGTGTTCCTGTTGTTACTATAACCTTTGGTCTAATTTTTGCATATAAATATAGTGTTTTAAAACATAAAAATAAGTATTTAAAAATATATGTAAATAATTTTGCTCTTGTACCATATGGTAAAAAATATAATCTTTCTCCATATGTTTGCTTTAAATTTTCATTTGCCTTATCTTTTTCTGTTATTATATATGAATCATATTTTTCAAATAATGGTGATAATTGCAATAATTCATTTAAATGACCACCTGTACTTGAAATAAATAAAACTTTTTTTCGCATTTTTACCTCCTATTTTATATTCTATATTATATATTTTTTTGCCGAATATGTCTAGTAAATTCTAGTATAAAACAGGGATTTTTACATAAATTTTGCATTATTTGTTTCTATAAATTTTGCATTATTTATTTTTATAAACTTTACATTATTATCTATTCAGTAATATAATTATACTGTATTACATAAAATACACATAGAGATTTAGTTCAAAAATACTTTTCTTCTATGTATATTTTCAGAAATTAGAAAGGATTGAGTTTTATTATGAATAATTTAAAAGAACAAAATATTGAAGATTTTATATGTAATCCATTTTTTAAAATAGGTAAAGAATGGATGTTAATTACTGCTGGTACAAAAGAAAAAATCAATACAATGACTGCTTCTTGGGGAAGTCTTGGTGTTATGTGGGGAAAAAATGTGGCTTTAACTTTTATACGTCCACAAAGATATACTAAAGAATTTATTGATGATAATGACACTTTTTCTCTTTGCTTTTTTCCTGAAGAATATAAAAAAGACCTAAGCTATTTAGGTTCTGTTTCTGGAAGAGATTTAGATAAAATATCAAACACAAAATTAACTGGTGATTTTATTGATAATACACCATATTTTAAAGAAGCTTCATTAGTTTTAATCTGCAGAAAATTATATAAACAAGATTTAATTCCTGATGGTTTTATTTTGCCTGAATTAGATAATAAATGGTATGAAAACAAGGATTATCATACTATGTATGTTTCTGAAATTGTTAAAATATATTCAAACATGTAAATATTTAGTAAAACGTAAAATATAACTTATAAATTATAAAATATAAAATTTATAATATCTGTTTTATATTCTATAATTTATAAGTTATATTTTATGATTTATATTTTACGATTTATTTTATCACAGTCTACTATTTCATTATTATAGAGAAGCCTCAAAGAAGTTATATTATAACCGTTAATTGTAACTTGCTTTTTTATAAAACACTTTTCCACTAATAAAAAGTTTATTCTATCCGAAAAATCCTCGTTTTTTTACAGGTGGTTGTTCATTCATAGTCTTAGCAAGCTCCATCATCAAGTCTCTTTGCTCTTTAGTTAATCTCTTAGGAATTTGCACATTTACAGTGAACACAAAATCACCTTGAGCAGAAGAATTAACAACTTTAAAACCTTTATTTCTTATTGTAAATTTAGTTCCTGTCTGAGTACCTTCTGGAATTCTATACCTTTCTTTACTTCCATCTACCATAGGAATCTCTAAATCTGCTCCTAATGTAGCTTGTGTAATAGTTATCGGAATATTACATAAAACTGTATTTCCTGACCTTGTAAAAATACTGTGTTTCTTTATTCTAACAGTTATATATAAATCCCCATTTGGGCCACCTTTTTGTCCTGGGTCTCCTTCATTTCTTAAAACTACTGTCTGATTGTCATCTATTCCAGCAGGAATTTTTATTCTTATTCTTGGTTGTTTTCTAACTGTTCCTTTTCCTTTACAAACATCGCAAACTTCTTGAATTATTTCTCCTGTACCATGACAAGTTGAACAAGTTCTTGTTGTTTGTACTTGACCTAATATTGTATTTTGAACTTGTCTTACTTGACCTGTTCCTTTACAATCTGGACATTTAATTGGAC
This sequence comes from uncultured Clostridia bacterium, assembly GCA_904384245.1. Taxonomy (GTDB): domain Bacteria; phylum Bacillota; class Clostridia; order TANB77; family CAG-508; genus CAG-269. The sequence continues at coordinate 16,623 of CAJFJM010000001.1, read as the reverse complement.
TAGTACCAGGTTTAGCTCCTGTTCCATGGCAATTAGAACATGTTTCATTTCTTGTTATAACTACTTCTTTTTCTACTCCTAAATATGCTTCTTCAAAAGTTATATCCATATTTAAATTTAAATCTGCACCTTTTCTTGGCCCATTTGATTTTCTGGCGCTTTGCCTTCCACCAAATCCACCACCAAAAAATGAAGAAAAAATATCTCCTAAATCGCCAAAATCTCCAAAGCCATCAAATCCTGAACTTGTGTATGAATAATATCCATTTTGACCACCAAATGGTCCACCTGCACCTCCGCCAAAACCTTGAGGTCCATCAGGTCCAAATTGGTCATACATTCTTCTTTTTTGAGGGTCAGATAATGTTTCATAAGCTTCATTTACTTCTTTAAATTTTGCTTCCGCTTCTTCTTTATTATCAGGGTTTGCATCAGGATGATATTTTTTAGCTAATCTACGATATGCCTTTTTTAATTCCTCATCAGTAGCATTTTTACTAACGCCTAAAACCTCATAATAATCTCTTTTTCCTGCCATTTTTTCCTCCCATTAAAACGTTGTTTTATTATACTTCTCTTTATTTTGTTCATATAATTCTAATTGTAATTTTTACATTTCTGATATGCTTAAATCTTCTTTGGCATTTTTCTTTCCTTTTGAACTTTGTTAAATTTTGAGGTTGGAATTTTATAATTTTGCCTCCAACCTCTTTTTTTACATATCATAATATTTTTTTAGTAATTTTTATAAAATTTTTAAGGTCCGTCCCCAAAATCCCTCCTAGGAGGGATTGGCAGGACCGTCCCTTAATCCCTATTTTTTGTCTCCATCGTCTTCTACTTTGTAGTCAGCATCATATACATTTCCGTCATTTCCATTTGTGTTTGAGTTTGCATCTGTTCCGGCTTGTGCTGCATTTGGGCCTACTCCTTGTGCTCCGTTTGGGTTTGCATTTTTGTATAGTTGTTCTGACATGTCATAGAATACTTTTGTTAGTTTTTCTGTTGCTTCTTTTATCTTTTCTGTGTCGTTTGTTTCTAGTGCTTTCTTTGTATTTTCTATTTCTGTTTCTACTTTTGCTTTTTCTTCTCCGCTTATTTTGTCTCCTAGGTCTTTTAGTGTTTTTTCACTGTTGTATAATAAGCTTTCTGCATTATTTTTAACTTCGATTTCTTCTTTCTTTTTCTTATCTTCTGCAGCATGTGCTTCTGCATCTTTTACTGCTTTTTCGATATCTTCATCTGATAAGTTTGTTGATGCTGTTATTGATACATTTTGTTCATTTCCTGTTGCCATATCTTTTGCTGATACATGTACTATACCATTTGCATCTATATCAAATGTTACTTCTATTTGTGGTACTCCTCTTGGTGCTGCTGGAATTCCTGTTAATTGGAATCTTCCTAATGTTTTGTTATTTGCAGCCATTTCTCTTTCACCTTGTAATACGTGAACTTCTACTGATGTTTGACCATCTGCTGCTGTTGAGAATATTTGTGATTTTTTAGTTGGTATTGTTGTATTTCTTTCAATTAGTTTTGTAAATACTCCACCATATGTTTCAATACCAAGTGATAATGGTGTTACATCTAATAATACTAAGTCTTTAACATCTCCTGAAAGTACACCACCTTGAATTGCTGCACCAATTGCAACACATTCATCTGGGTTTATTCCTTTATCTGGTTCTTTTCCTGTTATTTTTTTAACCATTTCTTGAACACATGGTACTCTTGTTGAACCACCAACTAATAATACTTTATGAATATCATTTGCTGTTATTCCTGCATCTTTTAGTGCTTGATTTACAGGTCCTCTTGTTGCCTCTACTAAATCATGAATTAGTTCTTCGAATTTTGCTCTTGTTAATGTTACATCTAAGTGTTTTGGTCCTGTACTATCTGCTGTTATAAATGGTAAGTTAATTTGTGTTTGTTGCATTCCTGATAATTCTATTTTTGCTTTTTCTGCTGCTTCTTTTAATCTTTGCATTGCCATTTTATCTTGTCTTAAATCAATTCCATTTGATTTTTTGAATTCATCTGCTAGATAATCAATTATTTTGTTATCAAAGTCATCTCCACCTAAATGTGTATTACCACTTGTTGATAAAACTTCAAAAACTCCATCTCCAATATCTAGTATAGATACATCAAATGTTCCTCCACCTAAGTCATAAATCAAGATTTTTTGGTCTTGTTCTTTATCCATTCCATATGCTAAAGCTGCTGCTGTTGGTTCATTTATAATTCTTAAAACATCTAGTCCTGCTATTTTACCGGCATCTTTTGTTGCTTGTCTTTGGCTATCATTGAAATATGCTGGTACTGTTATAACTGCTTGTGTTACTTTTTGTCCTAAATAATTTTCTGCATCAGCTTTTAATTTTTGTAAAATCATTGCTGAAATTTCTTGTGGAGTAAATGAATCTCCATCTATATTTACTTTTTCTGCTGTTCCCATTTTTCTTTTTATTGAAATTACAGTATTATCTGGATTTGTAACTGCTTGACGTTTTGCTATTTGTCCTACTAATCTTTCTCCATTTTTTGAGAAAGCAACTACTGATGGTGTTGTTCTATTACCTTCAGCATTTGGTATAACAACTGGTTCTCCTCCTTCCATTACTGCTACACATGAATTTGTTGTTCCTAAGTCAATTCCTATAATTTTTCCCATTTTAAATTCCTCCCATAATAAATTTATATTTTTAAAATTAATAACTAAATTATCATAAAATTTTAATTTTTTGTTGGTATTTTATAATATAAAAACAAGTTTATTTTTACATTTATAGTATTTTTTAATCTTTTTAACTTAATATATTATACCTATAAATAAATATGATAACATTACTACTCCAGCTTGAATAACAATACTTATTATAATAAATGGAATTCTAGAAAAGTTATCACTTATTCTGCTTAGTATAAATACTAATATTAAACCTAGTACAAAGTATACTCCAAATGTCATTAAAAACATAAAAATTGAAATAATTCCTGATGTTATTATAAGTTTAAATTCCATACATAAAGTATATATTAGTACATTTACTAAATAATTAGCTCCATAATTTAATGTAGAATATAATGCACTAAATATTATTGCATCTATAAATATACTAGCTAATATTGATAGTGTTGCACTAATTGTATACATAAATATTTCCCCTTTTATTTAATCTATTTTTATTTAATTTATTTTACATTATTTTCTGCAACTAATTTGCTACAACTACCATTGAATGTCTAATTACTTTTGTTCCTATTTTATATCCTTTTCTGTATTCTTGAACTATTTCTTTTTCTTGTTTTGTATCATCTTGAACACTGCTTACTGCTTCATGTAATTCTGGATCAAATATTTCTCCTACTGCTTTTATTTCTTCAACACCTTTTGCTTTTAATGTATCTTGAAATTGTTTTAATACTAATTCTATACCTTTTTTGTATTCTTCGTCTTTTGTTTCTACTTTTACTGCGTTTTCTAGATTATCTAATATTGGTAGTATTGCTTCTACAACATCAGATAATACCATATTATATAAGTTTTCTCTTTCTCTTTGGCTTCTTTTTTTGTGATTTTCAAATTCTGCTAGTACTCTTTTATATCTATCTGTTATATCATCTAATTCTTGTTGTTTTTGTTGTAACTCATTTTTTGCTTGAGTATTTTCTTTTTCGTTTTGATTTTTTTCTTGTTTTATTTCTTCTTTTTCTTTTAAATCTTTTTCCTTTAAATTATTTTCTTTTTCTGCCATTTTTACCCTTCTTCCTATAATATATTTTTAATATTTTTCATAAAAGCAAAACTTAAACTTTGCTACTAAAATATTATTTAAAACATTATTTAAATCTAAAATTAAATAATATACTTTTAAACATCCTTCTCATTTAACTTTTTACTTATATATTTCATAACTGAAATTACTTTTGAATAATTCATTCTTTTTGGACCTATTATTCCTATTATTCCTAAATCTTTATTTCCTACTTTATGTTTAAAAGTAACTATGCTAAAATCCTTAAGTTCTTCTTTTTCATTTTCATCGCCTATATATACATTTATATCTTGAGCAAATCCAGAATCTAGCATATCTGCTACTAAATCTTTTTCATCTATTATATTTACAAAATTTTTCGCAACTTCTAAACTATGAAATTCTGGTAATTCAAATGATTTATTTGCACCTTCAAGATATATTTGTCTTTCTTCTGTTATTGCTTTTTTTATTTGTTCAATTATTGGTTTTATTACTTTTACACTATATTTCATTTCATTTATTAAATACTTTTCTAATGGAACATCTATAATTTCTAATGGCTGTCCTTTTAGTTTTTGATTAAACATATAATTTATTGTTTCTACTTGTTTTTCTGTTATATCTTCGTCAAATTTTATTATTGTTTCTTTTACCATTCCATTATTTGTAAGTATTATTGCCATTAACATTCTAGGTCCTAGCAATACAAATTTAATTTCCTGTATTGTTTGAGTATCACTACCAGGTCCTATTGCAACTGTTGTATAATGTGTAATCTCTGATATAGTTGTTGTTGCAATTTTTGTTAGGTCTTCTATCTCATTTACTTTTGTTTCTAGTTTTTCACTTATATATTTTATTTCTTCTAGACTTATATTATCATCTTGTAATAACTCATCAACATAGTATCTATAACCTTTTTCTGATGGAATTCTTCCACTTGATGTATGTGTTTTTTCAAGATATCCTGCTTTTTCTAAGTCTGCCATTTCATTTCTTATTGTTGCACTACTGTAATTTAGGTCATCATGTTCTGTAAGTGAACTTGAACTAACTGGTTCTGCTGTATTCACATATTCTTCTACTATTGCTTGTAATACTTTCTTTTTTCTATCATCTAACAATTTTTTCACCTCTTTAGTTTTAATTGTTAGTTTTTTAGCACTCTTGTTGTTTGTTTGCTAACAACATATATATTATACCCATTTTTAGCACTTGTCAATAGATTTTGCTAAATTTAATTGTGAATTTTTTGTGAAAAAATACTATTCACGGTCAAAACAAATCCTTTCAACTAGAAGTACAATATATATTAAATCATTCAAAATAAAGTTTGAATCATAATGTAAAAAATTTTATTTTAATATTAGAATTTAAAAAATACACTAAAAATAGTTTATAAGAAAAGTAACAAAACTATATAAGTAAAGTATTCTTTTCTTGTTGTATAAAAAAATTCTATATATTGTCAGTCATAAAAGATATAGATTTTTCTATACAATAAAAAACTAATTTTTAGTGTACTTGTATAAAAATATACTCTTGATTTTTATAATATTATAATAAACTAGATGTTGTTCTCATCATTGCATACATAGCTACAATTACAGCATCAAAAATTCCTACTACTAATCCAACAATTGCCATCCATTTACCACTTTCTTTTTCTGAATCAAATTTTATAAGTCCTAATATACCTGTAACAATTGCTGCTATTCCACAAGGCATTCCAAATATAATTAACCCAACCATTGAACATATAAAACTTGCCAATGCATATGGATTAGCCTTTTTTTGAGTATTTCCGAGTATTAACATTTTGATTTATAACTTCTGCTTGATATACTTTTTCTTCATTTTTTGCTTGTTCATTTTGATTAACTTCATTATTTTCCCCAACATTTTTTATTGGATTGTTTTCTTCTTCCATACTAACACCTCTCTTTTATCATTTATATTAAGTTTAACATTTTAAGATTACTCTGTCAATAAAATTCATGAGAAAATGTAATTTTACATCAATGGTTACTAGATAATGGTTTTTAATGTAAAATGTTACTAGATAATGGTTTTTAATGTAAAATTCTATCAAATCCACCCATAGTAATAGTTTTGTAACGAAAATTTAATATTAAAATTTTTATTAATTTTTTTAAATTAATAATGTATATCACAAGACACACCTAATATCAATAATATTGGATTGTATGGTGTGTTTTCTCATTTCACTAACTTTTAGAATTAATTTTTCAAGAACATATCTGTATTGTAATTCTCATAAGTAATTTTTTTGTAACACTATTGAAATGTGCATTTTTTGAAGTTTTGTGGTACAATAAGTACATCGAGAAAAGAGGTGATTTTACATGATATATTCTGAAAAACAATATAAAGAATTAGAAGAAAAATTAAAGAAATTACAAAAAGAAAATGAATTAAAAGAAAAAGAGAATAAATTCTTAAAACAACAAAATAAACAAAAAGATGAAGTAATTCATGACTTAGATAGATACAATTACCGTGGACAATGTGAATCTTTAAAATTAGAAAATCAAGAATTAAAAAAAAAGTTAAACAAGTACGAAGAGCTATTAGGGATTGCGAAAATCAAGCTAGAAAAAAACAGTAGTAATAGTCTAAAACCTTCATCTACAAATGGATACAAAAAAGTTATTCAAAATAATCGTGTAAAATCAGGTAAAAAACCAGGAAGAGAAAAAGGTCATAAAAGGTCTGCTCCAACAGTAACAAAAAAGCCAGATGAAATTATTAAAGTTTCAAAAGTTGCTACATGCACTTGTGGATGTAAAACAGTGGAGCAAGAAAATGTTGCACGAGATTTAATATCAATCAAAGTAATAACACATACAACACAATATGTGGGAATAAAAACAAAATGTCCATGTTGTAATAAAGAATATTTACCAAAGTTCCCAACTAATGTAAATAGTATTGTTAATTATGATGAAGAAATAAAAGCACTAATTGTATATTTAAATACATATTGTAATCTACCAAACCAAAAAGTAATAGAACTTTTAGGCTTTTTAAGTGATAACCAAATAAAAACGTGTACAGGAACGGTAGGTAATACTGTTAAAAGTTTTAGTAAAAAAAGTAAAAGCATAAGAAAAAGTTTAAAAAGTCAAATATTAAAAGAACCTGTAATAAATGAAGATGAAACACCAATAAGTGTAAATGGAAAAATAATGAGTACAATAGGAATATTCACAAAAGCAATAAGCTTTTTAGATGCTTTTGCAAATAGGAAACTTGAAAGTTTTGAAGAAATGGGAATATTAAATAAATATATAGGAACAGTATGTCATGACCACAATAATATTCATCGTTCATTTATACAATCTAAACAAGCAGAATGTAATTTTCATATTTTAAGATACTGTAAGGCAGAATACGAAGTACATAAAAGAGAGATTATAAAAGAATTTATGAATTATTTATTAGAATTAAGAGATACAGTTGAAGAGTATAAATTACAGGGAAAAGAAAAATTTGAAAAGGAGGAATATGAAAAAGCAAGAGAAAAATATCTAAGTATATTAGAAAAGTGGCATCAAGAGCATATAAAAACATCAAAACAGAAGCCAAAATATTATGAAAGTGAAAAATGTTTAATAACAAGATTAAAAGAATATGTAGAAGACCATTTAAGGTTTACAACAGATTTTAGAATAGATTTTACAAATAATTTAGCAGAAAGAGGATTAAGAAAAATAAAGACAAAGTTAAAAATAGCAGGAGGATTTCGAAACTTGAATTTTGCTAAGTATTATTGTCATGCCATAACAATAATAGATACATGTAAAAAACAGAAATTAAATATAAAAGAGAAATTGATTGATATATTTAAAGGGAAGAATTTAAAGGGAAGAAAAAAATATTTGCATTTAATTAAGAGAAGAGCCTCCATATTGAGGAAAGCTCTTTTATTTTTATCAAAAACCATTATCTAGTAACCATCAATGTTTTCAAAACGTTCCACCTATTGATATTTCTAAACAAATATAGTATAATACCAATATATTTAAATAAAGGAGAGATGTAAAATGGAAGAAGTAAAAATTGGTAGAGTTTACCGCCATTTTAAAGGTAATTATTATTTTGTAGAAAATGTTGCATATGATTCGGAAAACATGGAAAGAATGGTTGTATATAAACCTTTATATTATAGAGAAGATAGTAAAAACATATGGGTAAGACCAGAAAAAATGTTTTTATCAGAAATTGGAGAAAGACCTGACAATATTACTGGTCAAAAACATAGATTTGAATTAGTAGATAATATTGAAAAAGATTATACAAAAAAATAGTAAAATTAAAATAAAAATTTTTATATAGTTTATATAAATATTTTTATTTACTTCTACATCTACTATATCAAGAAAACGGAGGTTATTATGATAGATATTAAATTATTAAGAGAAAATCCTGAACTTGTAAAGGAAAACATCAAGAAAAAATTTCAAGACCAAAAACTTATTTTAGTTGATGAAGTTTTAGATTTAGATGTAAAAAATAGAGAAGCAAAATTAAATGGAGATAACTTAAGAGCTGAAAGAAAAAATTTAAGTGCTAAAATTGGTGAACTTATGAAAAACGGGCAAAAAGATGAGGCGGAAAAAATTAAAACTGAAGTTCAAGAAATAAATACAAAATTAGAAGAAAACGAAAAATTGGAAAATAAATATTCTGAAGAAATAAAAATAAGAATGATGAAAATTCCAAATATTATGCATGAGTCTGTCCCTATTGGTAAAGATGATAGTGAAAATGTTGAAATTGAAAAATTTGGAGAACCTTTAGTTCCTGATTATGAAATACCTTTTCATGGAGAAATTCTAGAATCTCTTGGTGGACTAGATTTAGATAGTGCAAGACGTGTTGCTGGTAATGGTTTTTATTATCTTATGGGAGACATTGCTAGACTACATTCTGCAGTTTTAACATATGCAAGAGATTTTATGATTAACAAAGGATTTACTTATTGCATTCCACCATATATGATTAGAAGTGATGTAGTAACAGGTGTTATGAGTTTTGAAGAAATGGATGCAATGATGTATAAAATTGAAGGAGAAGATTTATATTTAATTGGTACAAGCGAACATTCTATGATTGGTAAATTTAAAGATCAAATTTTAAGAAAAGAAGATATGCCATACACTATGACTTCTTACTCTCCTTGTTTTAGAAAAGAAAAAGGTGCACATGGTATTGAAGAACGTGGTGTTTATAGAATACATCAATTTGAAAAACAAGAAATGATTGTTGTTTGTGAACCAGAAGATAGTTGGAAATGGTATGATAAAATGTGGTCTTATACAGTAGAATTCTTTAGAAGTATGAACATTCCTGTTAGAACTCTAGAATGTTGTAGTGGAGATTTAGCTGATTTAAAAGCAAAATCTTGTGATGTTGAAGCATGGTCACCTAGACAACAAAAATATTTTGAAGTTGGAAGTTGTTCAAACCTTACAGATGCACAAGCAAGACGTTTAGGTATTAGAATTAAAGGAGAAAATGGAAACTATTTTGCACATACTTTAAACAATACAGTTGTAGCTCCTCCACGTATGCTTATTTCTATAGTAGAAAATAATTACAGGCCAGATGGTAGTGTAATAGTTCCAGAAGTTTTAAGACCTTATATGGGAGGATTAGAAAAAATAGTTCCTAAAAAATAGCTAAAAATAAAGAGCTTTTCACTTTTGAATAGCCCTTTATTTTTAGAAAACGGTTTATAGGTAGCCTTATAAAAACCTAAATAATTTACAAGGAGTATGTGATATTTATCTTGTTAAAATAAATATCATAAAGATTATAAATGATTATTAAAAACCCAAAATTTGAAATATCAGCAGTAAGTCCTAAACAATATCCTAATAATAATTTACCAGAAATAGTATTAGTAGGTAAATCTAATGTTGGTAAATCAAGCTTTATAAATACTATGATAAATAGAAAAAAATTAGCTAGAACTAGTAGTGAACCTGGTAAAACTCGTCAAATAAATTTTTACAATATAGATAATTTATTTTATTTTGTGGACTTACCTGGATATGGATATAGTAAAATGTCAAAAAAAGAACAAGAACAAGTTGGTAAATTTATTGAAGAATATTTGTTTAAAAGAGATAAAATTCATTTAGTTATATTTTTAATAGATATTAGGCATAATCCAACTGAGAATGATAAACTTATGTATGATTACATAATACGTTCTGGATTGCCTTGTATTATAATTGCTAACAAAGCTGACAAAATTGCAGTTACCAAAGTTAATGAAATTGTAAAAGATTTGCAAAAAAAATTAAATCCTATTGGGGATATTCCTATTTTTGCATTTTCTTCTGAAAGAAAAATTTATCAAGATGATGTTTGGGATTTTATTGAAAATAGTTTAAAAATAATTTAAATGAATAAATTTTTTTATAAACAAGAGAGAATCACTCAATTACTCTCTTGTTTCATTTTTTGTTATAATTTTCAATGCTTTTGGCCTTTCTAAAGTTATAACATGTCCACAGCCTTGGCATTTTAATTTAAAATCGACACCCACTCTTAAAATTTCCCATAGTTTACTTCCACATGGGTGGACTTTTTTTGTTCTTACAATATCTCCAACTTGATATTCTTTATTTCTCTTATTTTCTTTAAATTCTTTATTCTCCATAATAATCACTTCTTCATAATAATCAATTCTTTAATTGTTATTTAATTGTAGAATAATAATTCTTAATTTTAGTCACTATAACTTTTTATTTTAAAATTATCTAAAAATTCTTTATTACATAATTTATTATAAAAAATTAAAAATTTGAACAAATTTTAAGGTCCGTCCCTAAAATCCCTCCTAGGAGGGATTTTGAGGACCGTCCCCTAATCCCTGTTTGCTTTTTCGAATCTGGCTCTTATTCTGTCTTTACCTAATATTTTCATTATTTCATACATGTCTGGTGTGTTTGTTCTTGCTGTTAATGCTACTCTTAGGACTGTACTTACATCTCCTACATGTGCTTTGTATTTTCCTGGATTTTCTTTGAATTCTTTTACCTCTTTTGCATATCCCATTTCTCCAGATAATTCTTTTATCTTATCAAACCATGTTTGTTTGTCATCATTGTCATCATAATATTTTTCTATGTATAATTTTAATATTTTTTCTATATTTTCTTTTTCTGATATTACTTGATATTCATAATTTTGTTTTTTGCTATCGAACATTTCATCATACATATATTCTATATTTTCTCTAACATCAGACCATTTTGCTATGTCTTTTCTTGGTTTTTTGTTTCCTCTTTCTATTCCAAATACTTTTAGGGCATATTCTTTATCTTTCTTTAAAATTTCTGCTAAATCTTTGTCATATACTTCTGCCCATTCAAGTGATTGGTTATATACTTCTTCTGCTGTGAATTTTGATATTACATTTTTTCCTACATCTAGTAATTTTACCATATCAAATAATGCTCCACTTACACTCATTTTATTAAGTTGTAATTCAAATTCATCTATAGATGCTTCTTTGTTTGCTCTTCTCCAATTTTCAAAATTTGAATTTGCTATATTTAATAGGTATTCATTTACTGCTTCTTTTGGAATTCCTAATTCAACATAATATGAAACTGCTGCTTCTGGGTCTTTTCTTTTACTTAGTTTTCTTTTGTTTCCATTATCATTTTTCATTATTGGTGCTATATGTGCATATTTTGGTGCTTTAAATCCTAATTCATGGAATAATTGTAAATGTAATGGCACTGAAGATAACCATTCATCACCACGAATTACATGTGTAGTTCTCATTAAATGATCATCTATTGCATGTGCAAAATGATATGTTGGTAATCCATCTGCTTTTATTATTACTATATCTTGGTCATTTTCTGGGAAATCTACATTTCCTTTTATTATATCATGATGTTTTATTTTTCTATCTTCTCTTCCTGGAGATTTAAAACGGATTATATATTTTTCTCCAGCTTTTATTTTTTCTGCCATTTCTTCTACTGTCAAATTTCTACATTTAGCCCATACTCCATAATATCCTGGTCTAATTTTAGCTACTTCTTGTTTTTGTCTTATTTCTTCTAATTCCTCTTGTGAACAAAAACATGGATATGCTTTTCCTTGTTCTATTAAATATTTTGCATAAGCTTGATATATTTCTTTTCTTAAAGATTGTTTATATGGCCCATAGTTACCTTTAAATTCTGTTTCATTTATCATTCCTTCATCTGGTTCAAACCCAAAATTATTTAAAGATGTTATTATTTCTAATGTACCATTTTCCACTTGTCTTTTTTGGTCTGTATCTTCTATTCTGACAAAAAACACACCTTCAGTTTGTTTTGCTAATTTCTTTGCAATTAGTCCTTGGTATAGTCCTCCTATATGAACAAAACCTGTTGGACTTGGTGCTATTCTTGTTACTATTGCTCCTTCTTTTAAATTTCTTTCTGGATATTTTTCTTCATAATAACTTATGTCTTTAGCTTCTGGAAATATTAAATTTGCTAAATCCTTGTAATCCATTTTCATCTCTCCTAACTATTATTTAATTTTTTATATTATCTTTTTACTACTTATTAGTAATTATAATTTAATTATAATTATGGTTTATATTTTATTCTAATTATACTTATTGAACTATGCTAAATTATTAAACATACACTAAATATATTTTTGAAACGATAATTCTATTTTATGTAATTCTTTTAACATTTAACATTATTAAATATACACTGTTATATTTTTTAGATTATATTTAATTAAAATTATACTTAATCTATTTGTATTTTTACTTTTTAATATAAAATAGTATACCTTAAATTTATAGATTTTTCAAGTATTTGTTCATTTTTCCTTTTTCTGTAAGGACTAATTTTTTTGCAAATTTGCATAAAATATGATATAATATAATTGTAACTCATTAACATAAGCAAATTTTTTTATTTGCTTTCTCTTCACAGAAAAGGAGGTCTCTTATGTATATGTGTGACGACGTAAGACATAGAATCCAGTGGTTACTGTCCAACGGTTATTCTGTGTCAGAAGCTTTTGACATCGTCGAATTTGATGGATTCTTCATCGATTGATAATGTCAACCTCCAACATAAGACTAACTTCAGAAAAGTCCAGCTCCGCAAGAGTTGGACTTTTCACATTATATTATAATAATATAAAAATCTTTATAAATTATATTATTAACAAAAATTGTATCTTCTTATCTATATTTTGAATAAAAAAGATTTTAAGCTTTTTATTATCCAATATCTAAGTCCGGACAAAATGGAGTGTCCCTAACATCCGGGAAATTAGATTTCCATTATGATTGGGATTATCATAGGATTTCTTTTTGTTTTTGTAAATATATAATCTTTTAAGTTTTCTCTTACTGTTGATTTTATAGTTGACCAATCACGTATTTCTTTTTCTTCACATTTTTTTATTTCATGTCTTACTACTGATTTTACATCATCCATTAGTGTTTCTGATTCCTTTACATAAACAAATCCTCTTGATATTACATCTGGTCCTGCTACTACTTCTCCTGTATTTGAGTCCATAGTTAATACAATTATTATTAAACCATCTTGTGATAAATGTTGTCTATCTCTCAAGACTACATTTCCTACATCTCCTACACCTAAACCATCTACTAATACTCTTCCACTTTGTACTGTTCCATTAAATTTAGCTTCGTCTTGGTCTATTTCTAGTATTCTACCATTTGACATTAGCAGTATATTTTTTGGTTGTATTCCCATACTTGCTGCTGTTTCTGCATGTGCCATTAGTTGTCTGTATTCACCATGAACTGGAATAAAATATTTTGGTTTTGCAAGTGCTATCATTAGTTTTTGTTCTTCTTGACAAGCATGTCCTGATACATGTACATCTGCTAATGCACTATAAACAACTTCTGCTCCTATTTGCATTAAGTCATCTATTACTTTAGATACAAATTTTTCGTTTCCTGGTATTGGGTTTGCTGATATTATTACTAAATCATTTGGTGTGATTTTTACTTTTTTATGTTCTCCTGCTGCCATTCTTGTTAATGCTGACATTGTTTCACCTTGACTACCTGTTGTAATTATTACTAATTGTTCATCATTATATGTTCCTATCATATCTATATCTATAAATAAATCTTCTGGACAATCTATATACCCTAATTCTCTTGCAGTTGTTATCATATTTATCATACTTCTACCACATACTGCTATTTTTCTTCCATATTTAACTGCAGCATTTACTATTTGTTGTACTCTATGAACATTTGATGCAAATGTTGCTACTACAATTCTTTTTGTACAATGTATAAATAATTTATCAAAAACTTCTCCTACTGAACTTTCAGACATTGTAAATCCTTTTCTTTCTGCATTTGTACTGTCTGACATCAATGCTAAAATTCCTTGATTTCCAAGTTCAGCAATTCTTCCTAAATCCATCATCTTTCCATCTATTGGTGTATAATCCATCTTAAAGTCCCCTGTATGAAGTATTGTTCCTACTGGTGTTGTTATTGCAAGCATTACTGAATCTGGTATACTATGTGTACTTCTTATAAATTCTACATTAAAATATTTTCCTAGTTTTATAGTTTGTCCTTGTACTACTTCTACCAATTTTGTGCTTCTTAATAATTTATGTTCTTCTAATTTATTTTTAATTAGTCCTACTGCTAATCTTGGTGCATATATTGGTATATTTATTTGTTTTAAGAAATATGGAATACTTCCTATATGGTCTTCATGTCCGTGTGTAATTATCATACCTTTAATTTTTTCTTGATTCTTTACTAGATATGATATATCTGGTATAACTAAATCTATTCCTAACATATCATCTTCTGGGAATGATAATCCACAATCTACTACTATTATTTCATCTTCATATTCAAAAACTGTTATGTTTTTTCCTACTTCATGTAATCCGCCTAGTGGTATTATTTTTAATTTTGACTTTTTAAATATACTATTGTCTTTTTTTCTTATTTCTTTTTGTTGTTGGTTATCTACTGATATTTCATTTTTTTGTAATCTGTTTGATAAATTTTTTCTTATAGATGTCTTTTTTTCTCTTTTTAACTCCTTTACATTTGTTCCATAATCTTTATCTTCTCTTTTTTTCTCTTTTAAATTAGTCAAATATTTTTTGTTTTCTCTTTTTACTTTATTTTGTTCACTTTCTCTAGTTTTAGCATTTTTTAATTGTAAACTATCTTCCTTTTTTTCTGAAAGGTTTCTTCTTGATTTTGTTTCTTTCCTCTTTCCATTAACATTTTTTAAAATACTTTTTCTTTCTTCTTGCACACTTGTATTTTCTTGTGACATAATACTCCTCCTTTTTTTGTTTCATTTGTACCTAAAAAATTAGTTTAGAAATATAAACTAATCGAATAAATTTTTATTAAATTACAGGGATATTATATAATTAGAACCCAAAATATAATTTATATAATTCCTATATAAATATTTATATAAATTATTATATTTTCTATCTTTAATATATTTTTTCTTTTTTATTACATTTTTTCTTTTGTTTTCAATCTCATCTCATTACTATAAATATACTAATTTTAATCTCTTAATTTCTTCTTAATATCTCATATAATTTTTACAATTTAATCATTCTTAGTCTGCTAGCATTTTGTGTATCTTCTTACACATTTTATTTCCGTTAATCTTTTTAGGTTATAAATAAAATCTCATTTTTTGCCTTTGGCAAATACTGATTGTTATTATACCATATATTTACTTATTTTGTCAAATTTAATTTTTTCCGGACATTAATTTTTTCCGGACATTAGAGACAGTCCATTTTGTCCGAAATTATCATTGATGTAACAAATCAAAAATATGTAGGAAAACGACATTTTTCTTTGCCATTTTCCTACATAAAATTATACCATTTACAATGTCTTTTTTGGGAAGTTTTATTCTGATGTCTGCTCTCTTACCTTTCCTTCTTGTCCAGTTTTCTTCTGCTTGATTTTGGTTTTCTGATTTTTTTATTTGATTTTCTGTGATATTAGATTTTAGAGAAACTACGGGGCGAACAGCCATACCAGCAGCGTCCCAAGCGCCATTCGAATAGAACATGCTGTAATCCCTTAAGACATAGCCAACGGAAACTGCGCCAGGACCAAAGATAGCATTGCTCCCTGGACGTGCATTAACTCCAGGTGAAGCTAGCCAATAGCATTTCGAAAGATTTTCTTCATATGTTGTTCCTTTAAATAACATGTCATATACTTTTTGACTGATATTTAATTGACTACTTGTATAATCATACCCATATGATGTTACTGCCTTTGAGTCTCCTACATATTTTTCTGTTATTCCTTCTAATGTTTTTCCTTCCTTTTTTGCCATATCTATTAAATAATTTTCTGGTGCATAGTCTCCTGAAGAATAATTAAATACATTTCCTAATATACCAAATTCGTCAATATTGGTTTTCTCTGAATCATCTATTCTATATACTATTTGCTTTCCTTCTTCATCTGTTCCTAATTCTACTCCTACTGCTCTATTTATATCTTCTATTGTTATACTTCTTACTTCATCTGCTAATTCTGTATTTGCATATATATTACATATTTTATCTAATGTGTCTTCACCATATATATAGCTTTCTGCTCCTTGCATAATTAAATATGGCTTTTCGTCTCCTGTTACTGTTTTTTTCATTGGGCTTCCACTTGTTAATAATACATGTTTTTCATCTTCACTTAGTCCTAATACTCTCCATGTCATATCTTCTACTTCATATTTTTGTTTTGCTCCTTCTGTTTCTTCATATCCTGTTTCTTCTTTTCCTA